>JAISCC010000002.1 GCA_031265845.1 Treponema sp. | reverse complement strand
CCGGCTTACTCTTTCTATGCTTTCTTTTGTGTGAAAGCGTATAGCCCCCCCCCCCCCCCGCGTGGCTTTGAGTTAGACTCCCGCTTCAGGTTTGCGAAAAAATACTCTCTTCTTCTCGTGCGTCGGCTCAACGCGCCGCCAGTTTTGAAACGTCTCTTTCCTCTCTTCATTTCTTTTACCAGGAGATTGTCATGGCAATCATAAACAATGTGAACGAGGTTTTGCACCGCATCAGGGTGAAACTCTATCCCAATTATCTTTCCACAGTCGAAGGCGCGTACATCGCCCGCGCCGACAACGAGGCGTCCCTCTCCATTGAGTCTGTCTGCGCCGCGCTCAAGAACCGGGGCGGCTTCACCGGCAACTATGACGATTTGGTCGAATGCGTCCGGCAGTTCTTTGACGAAGCCGCGTATCAGCTCTGCGACGGATTCGCGGTGAACACCGGCTATTTCTCCATTCACCCCAATGTGGGCGGGACGTTTGACAAAATCACCGAAGGACATGATGGAAAGAAGCATCCGGTGACATTCCGGTTCCGCGCCCGTACGCCGCTGCGCGATCTTGCGGCGCATGTCGCGGTGGAGATTGAAGGCATAGCCAATGTCGCCGGTTATATTGACGAATTCACCGACGTAACCACCGAATCGGTGAATGACATTCTCACCCCCGGCGGGCTGTTCAACATCGCGGGGCATAAGATCAAGCTGTTCGGGGACAATCCCGCTGTGGGCGTCTATTTTGTATCGGAAGGCGAGGCGGGTCTGCGAGTCAAAGTTGGCGGACATCTGGCGGAAAACACCGCGTCAAAGCTGATAGGAGTTGTACCGGCGTTGGACGCGGGAATATGGAAGGTGGAAATCACGACGCAATACGCGGGATCCGGGAACACAGTCCTGAAAAATCCGCGTGTTATAGAAAGCGCTTTTACGCTGACTGTACCGGAGGCGGCCTCTTGATACAGGCTGTATCTAATCTTGGATATAGCCTATATCTGACTTTGGATATAGGGCGTATCTGATGGCGGATATAGCCTATATCTGACCTTGGATAGAGGCTGTATCTAACCCTTGATAGGGGCGGGACAAGATGGCTGGGCGCGTCTGTTCCGGCGGACGGCATGTGAAAATAATGGTTGCGGCAAGCGCGTATAAACGCGGCGTACAAAGCGGACGGCGTTCCGTGAAAGCGACCGTTGGTTGCGGGAATCGCCGCTGAAAAGAATATATGAACATATTCGTATATCCTTGTTATGGTAAAAGTGGATTGAAATGAGCAGACGGCTTTACGGCTTGTTATCAGTAGGGTCTCTTATAGCGGGTATGGGCATATACCTGTTCTTTAGGAACTTAAACATGGTGCTTTTTGAATGGATACCCAAAGGAACCTCGCGTTCTTGAGTTGACTCATGAATTGATGGTCGATTCCAATAAGGGATAGGCATGATTCCAGCACGGAATCGAGATTGATTCTGGTAAGGAATCAATGACGATTCTGGCACGGAATCGGGGATAATTTGTTATTGGCCGGCGGCTCATAACCGCCGCTGATATAACGGCCGTAGTACGCGCAGTATTGCGTACAAACAAGGCGAAAGGAGTTCCACAAGCATAATCGTTGATTATGGGAATCGCCGCTGAAAAGGGCGCGTTATGCGAAGGGTTCGTATAGCGTATGGTTAGGCAACATAAAATCTGAAACTTATGGTTGTAGCATTCATATCATCGCTTCACAGGTTTAGATTATGTGAAGTTTAAAAGCGTTTCGGAAAATTCTGTTCCGGTGGTTTTAAACAGGATTGGATGGAATGCAAAAATGGACATATGTTAGCTTAATCATTGATCTCCGCAATGAGGATAAACTACGGAAGGAAGGTTTTATGAACAAGAAAATCGTTGCCATTAGCATTCTAATGCTAATGATGTGTGCTATGGCGGCTTCTGTTTTTGCAGATGACAGTGCTAAGCAGTATGAGTACAGCGTTTCCGTTACGTTGAAAAAAAAGGAGTCTACAGGTACAACTAAAACTGAAACCGTTTATATCTGGGCTTCTTCTCAAAGTGTCGCACGGACTGAAGCAGAAGAAGCTTGTAAATGGCAATTCCCTGGCTGGGAGCTTATCAGTTGTGGATATCCAGTGGCAACTGGTAAAAGCAGACAGTAAAAGAGCTTAATATATCTGTAGTTGCCACTGGTTACAGATTGTTTGAGTTGTAGAGGCGGTGGACCGCGTAGTAGCCCTCCGCCCCTCAATTACCTTTCTTTGAGGGTGTTAAAGAGGGGCAATGAACAATGCCGCTGAAATAATAATGAATTCACTCCAAAAAAATTCAAGAATGGCAATAGTTAATGTTTCATCCAGTGACAGAGATTTGTCGGAATTTGTTGCCGGTGAACTTGAATATATATTGGTAACTAACCGTTTTATGATAGTAGACCGAAGTGAGTTGGATAGGATAAGAAGGGAACAAAATTTCCAATTGAGTGGGGATGTTGATGATGGAACAATTGTATCAATCGGAAAATTTGCAGGGGCAGACGTAGTAATAACGGGCGCCATAACAGGAACCGGTGAGACAAGAAGATTGCGATTGAGAGCATTAAATACGCAAACCGCACAAGTTATGGCGGTTGCATCGGAACACTTTTAATATAGGACGACTGGAACTTAACGGGGGGGGGGGGGGGCTTCCGCGCAAATTGGCGCTTCGTCTGGTTCCAGCTCTTCACAGCCCGCTTCACGGACGGTCAGCGTAACCGTGTATTACGAGTTAAACGGCGCCCGGTATCCGGCAACATATATGGTAACAGCCTCTTCCGCCAATGAAGCCGAAGAGCAGGGGCGGCGTTTATGGCAAAACCAATTCGGGTATAACGCGCAGGCGAAATTCATCAGCGCAACTGCCGCGTGGTATTAAACGGGCTGACGCTTGCTTTACAGAAATAATAAAAAAACAGTGTGAAGCAAAGCAAACGGCATATACCAGTCCTGTCTACACTTCGCCGCCCAACGGGCGGCGAAACTACAACCGGAATGTTGCTATGGGCGGGACAAGAGGGCTGGGCGCGTCCGTTCCGGTGGACGTGAAGATAACGGCTGTGGTACGCGCGGCAAGCGCGTATAAACGTGGCGTACAAAGCGGAAGGCGTTCCGTGAAAGCGACCGTTGGTTGCGGGCGCCGTCGCTGAAAAGAATATATGAACATATTCGTATATCTTGTTATGCGCCATTTCTTGTGCCGCCCGCGCAACCTTGAAATCGCAATCAGGGTAGAAATCCTGCAATAAAGAAAACTGAACTGATCCAGCGCGGCGGCATCCGCGCCGCCGCTTCGTAATTAAAAAAGAAATGCTACTTATAGTCTGTAGACTTATAGTCATCTATACCCGAAAATAAAGCTATGGACGATAAACTAAGCGCCATTGTCGGGAATAACATTAAGAAATATCGGAAAAATCTCAATATTTCCCAAGAGGAATTGGCGGAAAAAGCAGGTCTGCACAGAACTTATATCGGCGGTGTAGAGCGTGGGGAACGCAATATTACACTAGATTCCTTGCAGGTAATCGCAGCGGCGTTAAATGTCAGTCCGGTTGAATTGATTGTGAAGGAAAATAATGTTCAATAAATACCGTGAGCAGCAATTTAACCGCTATAATGAAGCGAGAACATTTTTTGTAAATAATGCTGAGTCTTTGATACAAATCGAACAGTTTTGCATGGAATTATTGTCAAATTTTATGATAAAAAATCATGATGAAATTCAAAGAGACTATAATGAAGCGTCTTTTTTATACCCATTTTGGCAAAATTATCCGCCGGAAGATCGCGGGAGGCAACCTAAAGGCGACCAATTCCCATGGATAGAAATAGGAGAGCATGTATTTTGTCCAAAACTCTCCCGTTTTTTAGCCTCATCTTTTAGGGTTAGAGACACAGGCATACCGACTGGTCCTGATGACAGATATATTATTTCCGGTGAAAAAATTCGCTCTGTTTTGAAAATTACTGATGCCCTCTGGTTATTTATTGATATAAAATCTGTTGGGCCGAGGGATGACCAAGACCATGCCGTTATGTCCCACAATCAAATATCCGGTAATGGGAAATGGACTGAAAAAGACTTTGGAATCATCAACGATACGATGATTGCCAAAGGGCAGCGAGTATCGCATCCTTTCCATTGCGCTATACCGCCTCTGTTTGTGTTAAGTGATGGAACAGTAACTCCGGTTATTCATATTGTATTAAAACCTGTTTATAGAATGTTGGGACTCGAAGGAGAAGAAAAAGGACAACCCTTAGGACGAGTGTCATTAGTTTCTATTCCCAACGGCATATTGCTTACTGAAAATCCCAATTATTTACAAACATACCCTGGCCTATTATTTCCGGGAAAAGATGATAAAGAAAAAGACCCGCGCAAAGTTCGCGCCCGCATTAGCTTTGAAATGCTGCGGCGGATAGCGGCATGGCGGTATGTGGATTTTCAATTTTAAGCGTGTCGAAAAGCGATGTTTGGATTTGTGCATATTTTAAATTTCTTTTAGCGAGCAAAACATATTTTTCCTCTTTTTCTATGCCGATATATTGACGGTTTTCTTTGTAGGCTGCGATGGCCGTTGTTCCGCTGCCCATAAATGGGTCTAACACAGTATCGTGAGGATCGCTCAATAATTTTATCACCCTTCTGGCAAGTTCTTCGGGGAATTTTGCTTCATGATCGTCATTTTTGCGAACCGATTGAATATCCCATATTTGGCGGTATCCCCAATCTTTCCATTCCTGCTCTGAAAGGCGCGACCGATTAACAACATACTCCCCGGCTTTCCAAAAAATATATAGGTCTTCTGTTTCGCTAACCGCCTTTAAGGTATTGGTAGTCCACCGTGAATTTGCCCATGCCGGGTCTTTTTTCCATATCCTTTTGTCATAAAGATACAAACCACATTCGTAGGCATACGATTCAAGAGAACCGCCTACCAGTTTAACTCTTGTCTGTGTTTGATGTTTCCCCCCGCGAATATTATTACCGTTTAGTCTGCGGTCGATAGTCTGTTCGCTGCAACCGAGGTAGGTCGCTAATTGATCTCTATTATAATGAGGATGTTTTTCTTTGGCTTTTAAGACCATATCCTTTGTAACCGGGCTTTTGTGGTTTGAAATATTCATGCCTTGAATTCTCGGCATATTATCATCTTTGAACGCCAAAATATCGGCGATGTTAATCACCATAAAGCCGCCCGGTTTTAACACTTGAGCATGTAGCTGGATAACCGTTTTTAGCATTTCTTGCCAAGAATTGTAGGTTTCGTTTTGTTCGTATTCTTTCCCCACAAAGTAAGGAGGCGACCAAAAAGAGAGCGCGATAGAATCAGGGGCTATCTGTTTCATCAGTTCCTCGGAACGGCCTAAATAAATATCATTTGCCTTTATGTAGTTATTCATGCTTTTATGCTACTTAAAGTCATCATTTTTGTCAAGCCCCTTTTGGAAAAGAATTATTCTGAATTTGCCCCGAATAAAGAATTAGGGGCGCTGACACAGGCGCGTGAAATCAAAACCGCCAAGCGGATACGGAACAGTGCGGAGCGGCTACAGTGGCTGGCGGCGAATCTGCTGCGCCATGCGGGACTGTTGGTGGAAAAACCCGCCTGGGTTGGGGGCAAAGAGGTCTGCCTGGCAGACGGCAGTGAAGTGGTAACGCAGGAGCGCTGACACCATTTACGATTTACGAGCCTCGCTTTTCTGACAGGGCAGTTCCTATGCGCCAGCCAGCGGCCCCAGACGCGCCGTCATCGCGTGATGGCCGCCCGGGCAACTCATGGCAACCGTCGGCGCTCCGTGCAGGAGAATAAGGATGGGGCGCTATTACGCCTCGTCTGTGATGGTTACGGCTTTGCGATCCTCGCCGTATACGCTGATGTTACCGCTCGCCGGCGTGTCTGCGTCCACGCCCCAAGCGGAGGTGTACGCGGAGACTTCGCCTGCGGGAACGCTGACCGTGATAATCCCGTCAAAGCCGGTACTGTAGAAAATAGCGTCTATAGCCGGCGGGGATGGGGCAGGCTCGCGGAGGTAAGGCTCGCGCAACCCGCATATGCGCCGGCAGTCTCAACGCCCATGCCACTGACGGATGTAAGCGCGGTAAAAGCTCTGAACGTGGGATTTCACGCTGGAACTTAACGAGGGGTCCCGCGCAAATCGGCGCTTCGTCTAGTTCTGGTTCCTCACAGCCCGCGCTTCACGGACGGTCACCATAACCGTACAAAAATAATAAAAACAGTGTGAAGCAAAGCAAACGGCGCATGACAGTCCTGTATATGCGCCGACCTCGTTTGGCGCCGCAATCACGCCGATTTTCCCGCCTTTCAGCCCTCCATGTAGAAAGTTTTCAAAAACCTTTATAGGACTGCGCTGGATAATATCTTCTTTTATCACTTGTCTCTCCTTTCTTATCAAGCGAAAGACCATTGCGAACAACCCAAGAACCCACACGGTATTGCGGATCAAGAATAACGCTCTGCGGCGGGGATGTTCATGTATTCTCCGTAATTTTCACGCTTCCATTCTATATTCTTTTTTACTATTCCCGCCGGATTTCCAGCTATGATGATATTTCCTTCTTTATATCGTTTGGCGACTACAGAATGAGCTCCCACCACGCTATTATCGCCTATATGTACGCCTTTTAATATGGTCGCATTCATGCCTATCCACACATGATCCCCTATCAGTATGTCTTTATTCCTGTTTAGTATCTTTCGGTTCTTTTTATCCAGTATTATATGCCCGTCTGAAACCGCCAGTGTTATTCCAAATGAAAACATGCAATCATTCCCTATACATATATTCCCCTCATCCGGGCTTACAAACATCTGCGCCCCATTGCAAGTAAAATTCGAACCTATCGCTACACCGCTTGCCGGATATGGTCGTACGCTTCCCCACATCTTGCTTATTCTTAGATTATTTACTGATGAATGCGCTCTTATTGTCACCCTCAAGTTGTCTCTCGTTTCTATGAAACTGTTTGTAAACGCAACTGGTTCATACACCTCAATGCTGTTGTTTTCTCCATGAAAATCGACGGCAAGCCCGTCTATATGGTCTGTTTCTATTTTTGTTCCATCTATTTTTACCACAACAATGCTGTTATTTCCCGGCATGACAGCCTCCGTTCCTGGTTTTGTGAGGGTTTGACGGCGTTGCGCGGCTTCCCGAAAAAGCCGCTGGTTCGAGGAGGCATACGCCGGGCGCGGCTGCGGCTTTGTTTGATGCAATTTGAAAAAGGCTCTTTGTATAGTGATTATTACTCTTTGCGGTATAAGAAGTTACTTTAATACGGCACGGGGGGGGGGGGGGCTTTGATTATTTGACGGTTTGCTCATGAAAGAAAAGGATACGCTTTTCACGCTTGTTTGTCAAGCGGGCTTTAAAATTGGCGAATAACCCGGATTTGCCCGGTAGAGATTCGCCTTGCAGTCAACTTTCGGGCAGTTTTGTCCAAGCTTCGCCAAGCTTTGCTCAAGCTTTGCTCAAGCTTCATCCTTTTCAAGGTTGACATCCGCTTCCAAAAACGCTATCTTAATTAACATCAACTGCATCATCAATAGGTTTTCGGAATTTGCGGCGATGGTTGGTCGCTGAAAATGAAATACAGAGCTATCGCTTCCCAAAAGCATGTTGGTTTTGGGAAAATTTTTGAAAGAAACGGCTAAAAGTCCGCTTTTTTCCCTTAAATCTGATGCGGCTTTCCCATACTTTTTTGGGGAAAGCCTCGATCATCATTATTGGATTTATCGAACATAAAAGGAATTATAAACAATATGCTTTTCTTTTGCAAAAAAGCCGCCGTGTTGAGAACAGCGTTAAGAAGTTTTTTCTTAACATGGTGCGCGTTGACGCCTCTTGCGCTCTCGTCGCAGGAAGCGGCGCTCGCCCCCTATGTGTCCAATATTGCGGCGCATCTTCAAAACAACCTTCTACGCATAACATGGACGGATTCTCCTGACGCCACAGGACCGGTGACGGTGTACATGTCGGATTCGCCCATCGACATTACACGCCTTGCGTCGCAAGAGACGGGCGGGCTTGATGTAACATCAGCGGAGGCGCCGTACGGGGCGCAGTATTATATTGATGAAATAAATGACCAGCGTGTGCGTTGGTATTATATTGTGGCGAGCGACACCTCCGGCGCAATGTATTTTTTGGACAGGATATATTATACCAATTACCTTGAGGTTCATATTCAGGACCTGCGGCGCCAGGACGGGGGAGATAAGCCGCCGCCGTTGCCCCAAACGCCTCCTCCTCCGGCGGACGGACGGCTTTTTTTGAACGCCAGAGTCAGTGACGGCGGAATCGTCATCACCTTTACGGCGCGAGGCGAGAATCTGACGCTGTACCGCAGTGTTGAGCCGTTGCGTCAAAAAAGCGATATTGTGTACGGGATCATCGTTCAAACGCATGTCCAGTCTCCTTTTACGGATTATCCGTTGCCGGGCGTACCGTACTACTACGCGATTGTCTCTCATGAAGCGCTGTCTCAGGGCGCCGCTGAAATTACACCGGGGGAAAACGCTCTTGTGGAGCCGGTAACCATGCCGTTCTCCCAAGTGGGTTTCGGCTATGTACAGAACTTGCGCCCCGTGCCGCTGCCCCTTATGGCGCGTACGGCTCCCATTTCAGATGATATGGGAATTCCGGCGCCGAGGACTTTGAGCGCCGAGGCGTCGCGCTCGCTGGCAGATATAAAAAAGATGGAAAAAACCCAAATGGCAAGAAAACCCTTTACGTTTCAGGAGGACATGAATCCGCCGGCAAATGGAGAAGAATACGCTTTCCGTACTATTATTCAGGGCGCGTTCGCCCAACAGTCGTGGAATGAGGCGAAAGAGCAGTTGCGCGTCTTTCTTTCCCTGCCCAGGAGCGCAGGGATTGAGGCGCGTTCGCGTTTTTATTTGGGACAGGCGTATTATTTCTTGAATCAGCCAAAGGAAAGTCTGTTTGAATTTCTCTCTATTGGAATGGCGTATCCGCAGGAGGCGTACGAGTGGATAGAGGCGTGTCTCGTCTTGCTGGCGCGCTGAATCTCGGAGTTGTGAGAATGAGTATTGGGAAAAAATTGATCCTTGTCAATATCAGCATCCTGCTGGTTGGCGTGTTGCTTTTGACCGCCGTCTTTGTAAGGGTGGCTGAGACCCAGATACGGACGCTGGTAAACCGCGAGATATCTTTAGTGGCGCAGAAAGAAGGAAAAGAAATTCAGCGTTGGCTTGAAGTTTATTTGGACGCCGCAAGAACATTAGCCCAAATCATGGAACGGTTTGAAGATATAGCTGTTGACAGGCGCCGTTCCTTTTTCAACTTGGTTCTCAGCCAAATGCTGGCGACGAACCCGGAAATAGTCGGCGCGTGGAGCGTTTGGGAGCCGAATAGACTTGACGGCCTTGACGCCCAGTTCGCCGGTACTGTGGGAGCGAACGCCGTGGGGAGTTATGCGCCATGGTGGTTGAATATTGACGGTGAAATCAAGCTGAAAACGAGCGTAGACTACGAGTGGGAAGGTCAGGGCGATTTCTATCAGATTCCGGTTAGAACGGGGAAAGAATCCATCATCGATCCGACGTATTGGATGATTGAAGGCAAGCAAAAGTTGCTGGTCGATGTATCCGTGCCGATAAAAAAAGACGGCGTCTCTGTTGGGGCTGTGGGCTTTGATATTGACGCGCCAGTTATACAGGCGAGAATTATGGCGATACAGCCGTACGAGGGAAGCGTGTCCGCAGTCTATTCAAGCAGGGGCGTTATATGTGGTCATTTCGACCCTTCCCGTATTGGGAAAGAGATGTCGCTCACCGAACAAAGTCTGGCTGGCGATAATCTTGAGGGATTGGCAAACGCCGTGCGGCAGGGCGAGACTTTTTCTTTTTTCAACTATGTCCCCGATTTGCAGGAAAATATGTTTTTTATCGCGGCGCCGTTTTCCATAGGGAAAACGGACGCGCCGTGGACGCTTATGGTTGGAATCCCCGCGAAAATCATCACGGCTCCGGTGTACCGCGCCCTTGCCATAGGGCTTGTCATTGGACTTGTTCTTATCGCTCTCATTGTTGTTGCGACCATTTTCAACGCCTATTCCATAAGCAATCCTCTCAACCAGATGATGAAGTCTTTTAACAGCATTGAAAACGCGGAAGAATATTTGTTCAGGAAAGGGCAGTTCATCCAGAATCTGCCGTCCGCCATCGTCAGACAGCAAAACGAAATCGGCGAGCTGGCAATGGCTTTTCTGAGCATGTCCGAAGCGCTTCAGGAGGTTGTCAGCAATATTGAGTATATAACGGCGTCGGCGCGTGGAGGCAATTTGCTTGCGCGGGCAAAAACCTCGTCGCTTCGGGGCAATTATCTTCGTATTCTCAAGGGGCTGAACAACGCCATGGATGTCATCTGCGATCAGTTTGACGCGGTTCCTGATGCCATCGCCCTTTTCGATATATCGCGCAATCTTGTGTACCGCAATCACGTGATGAACGAATTTATCAAGCTGCACGGCTTTGACGCAAACGACGGTCAGTTCTTCGCCAAAATTCTGGCGAGGACAGCCGTAACGGATTGGGAAGAAAAAGAAAAGGGCGAGGCTCAGGTTGACGCGCTTTTTACGCCCAACGAGGGCAATTCCATGACCTATACGGCTGATATTGTCTTGCGGGATCACATGTACGCCATGACGTTGAAACGGAGCGGCAAACAGCGGCCTTTGAATTCGTCCATCGACTCTCTGTGCGTGATGCTCCTCTTGACTGATATAACCGGCATTGCCAAAGCAAGATTGGAAGCGGAGGCGGCGAGCAGGGCGAAAAGCGACTTCCTCTCCCGTATGAGCCATGAAATCCGTACGCCGTTGAACGCGGTCATGGGCATGACGCAGATAGCCCTTCGAACAGACAGCGCGGAAAAGATGCAGTCCTGTCTTGAGCAGATAGACACTTCTTCGGCGCATCTTCTGGGCGTCATCAATGATATTCTTGATTTTTCAAAGCTCGAAGCCGACAAGTTGTATCTGGAGCCGGTGGAATTCTCCCTTATAGACGACATCGGCTTCGTTGTCTCCATGATGCAATGCCGCGCAAAAGAGCGACGCATCTCTATACGGCTTGAATTAGGCGAAATCCACAACGATTGCCTGTTCGCGGATTCTCTTAGGCTTAATCAGGCGCTCATCAATCTGCTGTCAAACGCGATTAAATTCTCCCCAACTGAAGGCGAGGTGCGCCTCATTGTCAAAGAGCTTGCCGATGATGCCGTGGAGCGTGGCGCCGGAAAAGAAGAAGGGACGAGCGTCTATTATTTTGAGGTGGTTGATGAAGGAATCGGCATTGACGAGAAACAAGCCGCGAAGCTCTTTCAGCCGTTTGAGCAGGCTGACGGCAGCATAGCGCGTTCTTACGGCGGCACCGGGCTTGGTCTTGTCATTTCAAAAAACATAGTCGAGATGATGGGCGGTACGATTACGCTGAAAAGCAAACAGGGCGAGGGAAGCAGTTTTGCGTTCACCATACGCTGTCCGGCGTGTAATAAAAAGCTGGTTAAAAAGGTGGAAACTGATGAAGTCGAAATTATGCCGGATTTCTCCAGCAAACGTTGTCTTATTGTTGACGACATTGATATAAACCGTGAGATTCTGGGAGAAATCCTTGAAGATACGGGGATTGCCATAGAAATGGCGTCGAACGGCAATGAAGCGGTCGCCTGTTTTGAGAAATCCGAAGAGAATTATTATGACATTATTCTTATGGACATACAGATGCCGGTGATGGACGGCTGTACCGCGACGAAAATGATCCGCTCAATGCCTCGCAAAGATGCCGAAACCCTGCCCATTATCGCCATGACTGCGGATGTCATTCAGGAAGATGTAATCAAGATGCGCAAAGCCGGCATGAACGAACACTTGGGCAAACCGATTGACATGAACAACCTGTTCAAGACGTTGAAGGAATTTTTGCCGGCGTAACCTTGTTTTTCCAAAGCTTTTCCCAAAACCAGCCGGGTTTTGGGAAAAGTCCAATGTTTTTTATCACCGTGAGTTTTTTGCATTCAATGAGCGCGTGAACGGCTTCTTTTATGTCGTCTTCTGTCCATTCGTATATGCGCAACTCGCGTAATATACGCGCGGCTTCGGTGACCGTGTAAGCGCGGGGGTATTTTTTGAAGAAGTCAAGGACGCCCTGTTCCCGCAGAGCGTTTGTCGCGGTTTTGGCGCATATGTCGCAGCAGTCTGTTTCTGGAACCGACAGCTCGCCTTTGTAATTCATCAGGTTGAGGAGGTATTCACGCCGGCACAAACTATGGTTTGCGCCGGCGCTTGTGTCGTGACACAAGCCGGCGGACTTCGCGTAGTCTATCAGATCCAGCATACGCCGTTTGCCGGTTTCCGTTTTCGCCTTCTTGACGCGGTTTTCATCGTCAGGACCCCAGAGCAGAATTGCTTTTGAAGGCAGACCGTCCCTGCCGGCTCTGCCGGATTCCTGCAAGTACGCTTCCGTTGAAGGCGGAATTTCACGATGTATTACGGTGCGTATATCAGCCTTGTCCACGCCCATGCCGAATGCGCAGGTTGCGACAAGTATGCCCTTTGGATTTGGCAGGTACCATTTTTCGACTGCGGTTTTCTCTTCGCGGCTCAGCCCCGCGTGATAGAACTTGATTTCATTGTCCTTTAGTTCATTTATGAGGAAGCTGGCGAGTTCTTCGACGCCGCTTCTCGAAGAGCAGAATACAATGGCCGGGCGTTTGTTTTCTCTCACAAGGTCGCGTACAGCCATATCCCGCATGACGCAACCCTGAGCCGCGTACATGATGTTGCTTCTGTCCGGGTTGCCGATGATGCGGTGCGCCCGCGCCCCATCGCCAAAGATGTACCGGTCTATCTTCTCCAGCACCGGCGCCGACGCCGTTGCGGTGAACGCGGTTACAAGGGGAAGCCCAGCGCGCGCGCCAGAGGCGCCGCCGTTGGCGCGTTTTAGCGCGTGTATGACCTCGGCTATCCTGAGATAGCTTGGTCTAAAACTTTCGCCCCATTCGCTTACGCAATGCGCCTCGTCAACGACCACATGTACGATGTTCAATTCGGGAAGTTTTTTCAGTACTTTCGGCGTTATGAGTACCTCAGGGTTTGCGATGATAAACCGCGATTCGCCGCTCGCCGCCTTTTCCCAGAGCGCGGCGCGTTCTTCGCCGCTCTGTCCGCCCCGAAGCAGTACCGGCGCAAAGCCTTTTTCCCGAAGCCTCCGCTCTTGATCCGCCATGAGAGAGAGAATCGGGTAAATGACCAATGTCGCGCCTGACAGGAGCAGGCTCGGAAGTTGGAAGCACAATGATTTTCCGGCGCCGGTCGGCAAAATGACGATCTGGAGTCCGCAACAGAGCCGGTCATCGCCGCGATCTTCATTGCAGTCTATGCCCTCCGGTTGTTCAGGGAGCGCTTCGGCGGCGCGTTCCTCCGGTTCGCCCGTCCACCATAGAGGAACGCCAGCCGCCTGGGCCGCTTCAAGTATATTTGAGACGACAAGCCGCTGATACGGGAAAAGGTACGAAAGCCCGAACAGTTTTTGCGCCGCGTTTGTAATGGGATCGGTTTCCATATATATTATAATGAATTTCACGCGCAATGCGCTTTAAAAATGGAAAAGCCTGTTGACATTTTTTTCATTTTTCTATAATGTTTATTTAATCCTATGTAATTAGTATGTTATTAGGCATACTTGTCTTGCTCGCAACAATACGATACTATAGGAAAATAAACATCCTAAAAGGAAGACACATGAAGAAATTTATTGGTTTGATTGCGGCGCTGTTGTTCATCGTTCTGATTCAGCCGACGTTCGCCAGTCCGCAGAAAGACAGTGACGGAGCTAAACAAACGCTCAAAATCGGCGCGACGCCGGTTCCTCATGCGGAATTGCTCAATTTGATCAAGGATGATCTTAAAGCTCAGGGAATTACGCTTGAGATCGTTGAGTACAACGACTATGTACAACCGAATGAGGCGCTCATACGCGGCGATCTTGACGCCAATTTTTTCCAGCACATTCAGTACCTCGCCTCAAACGCCGAATGGTCGTCGTCATTAACGTCCGCTTTCGGCGTACACATTGAGCCGTTTGGGCTGTATTCAAAGAAGTACAAGAGCCTTGATGATATTCCTGACGGAGCGCTTGTCGCCATTCCCAATGATCCGTCCAATGGCGGACGCGCCCTGTTGTTGCTTCAGGAGAATGGACTCATCACGTTGAAAGACGGCGCGGGGTTGGAGGCGACCCACTTTGATATAGTGAGCAACCCGAAAAATCTTCAATTCACGGAACTCGAAGCCGCCCAGCTTCCCCGTTCTTTGGACGATGTGGACGCGGCGACCATCAACGGCAACTATGCCCTGCAAGCCGGTTTTAATCCATTGAAGGATTCCCTCATTATTGAAGGCTCCCAATCGCCCTATGTCACGCCCTATGTCAACATAGTCGTTGTCAAGAAAGGCGCGGAAAACGATCTGCGGATTCAGGCTCTTAAAAAAGCCTTGCTTTCCCAAAAAGTCAAAGATTATATTGACGAAACATGGACAGACGGCAGCGTCATGGCGATATTTTAAAAAGCAAGCGTTGAGGCGAGGCGGAAATGTCTCGCCTCAATGAAAAACTTCCAGACTTCCAACCAAAAAAATGCGTACGGAAAAAGATTTTATTGGCGAAATAGCGTTATGCGACGAAACCCTCTACGGCATTCAGACCGCGCGGGCCGTTGACAATTTCAGCTTGCATTATAAAAAAACGTCGCCATCGCTTGTCAAAGCGCTGGTTATGGTGAAAAAAGCCGCCGCTCTCGCCTACGAGGAATTGGAAGAGAAAGCCGCCTCCGGCAAAGCGGAAATCCATCGCGCCATTGCCGGCGCATGCGACCACATTCTTGCAATGGAAACTATTGAGCCGCTTTTTCCGGTGGACGCTCTGCAAGGAGGCGCCGGAACCTCAACCAATATGAACGTCAACGAGGTTATCGCAAATCTTGCGCTTAAAACCCTTGGAAAACCAGTTGGCGCTTACGATGTAATACACCCAATCGATCACGTAAACCGGGGGCAGTCAACCAACGACGTGTACCCAACGGCGTTGCGTATAGCGGCGATTCTGGCGTTGCGCTCTTTGAGCGAACAATGCGCCAAATTACAGGAAAGCCTACAGAAAAAAGAAACTTCCTGGAGCGATATAAAAAAGCTGGGGCGCACCGAACTCATGGACGCGGCGCCTGTCACCCTCGGCGAAGAATTCGGCGCCTATGCGCAAGCCATAGGGCGCGACAGGTGGCGTCTTTACAAAATAGAAGAGCGGTTGCGCCAGGTAAACTTGGGCGGGGCTGCGGTTGGAAACGCCAGCAACGCCGACAACGCGGAACGGCGATACCGGTTTCTGGCGTATGAGAAATTGCGGGAACTGACCGGCATCGGCTTGGCCGCCGCCGAATACCCCATGGATATTACCCAGAACAATGACGTGTTTGTCGAGGTCTCCGGTTTGCTCAAGGCCCTTTCGGTCAACCTTTCCAAAATAGCGGGTGATATCCGCCTTATGAACGCGGGACCGCACGGCGGCATTAGGGAAATAACCGTACAGCCCCTGCAAATGGGCAGCACCATCATGCCGGGAAAGGTGAACCCCGTCATTCCAGAAATGGTCATTCAGACCGCAATACGGGTGCAGGCGAATGATTTCGCCATTACAATCGCCGCTTCACGGGGGGAATTCGAACTCAACGCCTTTTTGCCCTTGATCGCCGAATCCCTCTTGGAAAGCCTCTGTCTGCTTGAACGCGCTGTTTTGTTGTTCAGAACCAAATGCATTGAGACGATTGCGCCGAATAAGGACAAGTGCGCCGCTTTGCTGGACTCGTCCGCTTCCTATGCCGCTTCACTCGTGCCTGAATTGGGGTATGAAGAGGCGGAGCGAAGAGTGAAAGAACGGGAAACCCGGTAGACTGATGTTGCCGCGCTGAAACGCTGAAACAACGCCTGGCGGTTCGCTTGCCAGCTTTTCGCAATCTTTAAATCATTCAACTTTTTTCTTTATTCGCAGTGGGGTCTCATACCGCGCCTTAAAGGGCGACCCTTTAGGGCGGTTAGATTTGGCGACGCCAACAAAAAATGGCGGCATGCTGGTTTGCATAGCAAACCTTCACAGTTACATAATTTCCTTACAGTCGAACCGAAGTCGCAAACCGAAGGGTCGCCGAACCTCGTAAATAATGCAACGCTTGCAAGATACTCCGCCCTTCAGGGCGGGGAGGTTCATTATATGGGACAATCATTGCTACGGACTTCTTAGTCTTACCATATAATATGCCTATCTGTTTTCCATTCTCTACTTCTTTGAGAATTTCAGAGAAATGCGCTTTAATCTCTCCGACCGTCATTGTTTTCATACAATCATATTTATTGACAACTTGTCAAGGTTTCTTGAAAAACATTGGACAAATTTTTGATTTTTGTTACGTTTTTACAATTTTTAGGCAAGTGTTTCGCATAACATATCCTGTATGCGACGTTTCGCCAGCCCGGATAAGGGCTTTGCGGCGGCATATATGCCGACAAAGACCATGTCTGCAAAAATGTGGGTGAAGGGAGGCGTGAGAATGTTCCCTAGCGAAACTGGGGCGTACATGATTTGTTTTTTCGTTTCAAAAAATAAATCGTGCGGAAATTGTGAAAAAGAAACCATTCCCTATTCCCGCGTTATAATCCATTTCATCAGAATATCCATACATTTCAAATAAATTATCCCAATTTATTTGGCCATAGTTCTCTTTTCCATTAAATGCCCATCCGCCACTTAATTCTATTAATTTAAATATTCTTAAGCCTCCATATAACGCATAATAATTTATTCCATAAGTATTTCCAGAAACAGCGCTAACTTTCGAGGTTGTATTTTTTAATCCTATTCCTACGCCAAATATTTCTGCCAATGACGTTTTATTTCTAAAATAATGATACCAAAGCGACATATCAAAATCATTTGATTTCTTTGATATGGTAAAACTGACGGGTTTTCCGTCCGCTATGGTTAATGCAATGCCTGGAAGAACGCTGACATCAATCCATTCATAATCCCATCTCAGCGTAACATTTGGAAGCGGCCAAATGAGCCACGGCGTCCCATCGGGAAAATTTACGCCAATATCCATAAAGATTAAATACGCGCCTAAATCCATGGAAAAATGCGGCCAATTAATTAAATCATAGGTATAACCAGCAAACGCGTTGAATGTATGCAAACCGCCATAAACCGGTTTGTCGGTATTTGCGACAAAGGTCCCTAAAAACGAGTGGCGATTCATTTTTCCATTAAGCGATAATACGATATTGTGATATAAGTCTGGATAATTATTTTCAACGCCGCCGATAATGGTTGCAGAATACATTGCCGCAACAGAGAAAAAATTCTTTGATACAGGATTCATCCTTATAACAGAAAGTCCCCCGGTTGGATTATGAAATGTAATGTTATCAAATGATGTTGTTTTGTACGAAAATATTGGCTGAAAATAGGTTGCCAGAGTATTTTCATCGGCAAAACAGACGAGTTGCGTACTGAACAGACACGCAAAAAACAGTGACCGGTATAAACATAAACGACGCATAAATTCTCCTTATTTCGCTACGGACAATGCCGCCGCTTCCCTGATATATTGTTCCGCGCGGTACGGTAAAATGACCCCCGCTTTTTCCGCAGCCCTCGCCGCCGCCGTCACCTTATCCACATAGTCCTGATGCGCAGCATAAAGGTTGCTTATTTCTTTTTCCTTGAAGGGGATTTTGTGTCCTCCCAACCCGGTCTTCATTATGTTCACATAATACCGCGCAATCGGGACTTCAAGCTCCGGAAGGCGTACGCCGCCTCTTGCGTTGCCATGTTTGTCCGTTTTATAACCAAAAAGCATGTTGACAACCTGCATTGCGGGTATATGGGGCGGTTCCTTCCCATAATCAATCCAGTTCTGAATTTGTACCAGCGCGGCTTCGACCGCATACGACCAGTCAACCACGTTTGTATCGTAAGCGGAGTTTGCGGGGAGCGCATTGATTAATCCGTCCCGGTACAGTCGGTGATAGATGTCTTCAATAAAACTTGGCGCGCTATGCGACGCTCCGGCTATTTGCCACGAGCGGATATTGTCCGTATCGGGCTGAGCAAGTTTGCCCAGAAATAAGGATTCCGTTTGCGTATTGATAACGAAGACTTTGCCGTTTATATCCTCCCGCACCCTGGACGCGACATTCCGCACTTTGGTTTTTCCGCCTTGCTTGACGTGGGCCATTTCGTTCAAAAAATCCGTTCCACGTCCGGCGCCGGCAACGATAATAAGAGCGTCAAATATTTTTTCGATAGGCTGTACGCCATTGGCATAGCTTAAGACCCTGCTGCCGGATTGGGATTCGCCCAGAGCAAATAACTTTTTTACTTCCAGCCCGCCCATAGGATCAACGCCTTCATGCGGACGATTTTGACTGACCGCGCGGGCCGCCTGGGTAAAAATATCGTAACTCATGCCGTCGTTGGGTATGTTCAGGTTGCCGTAACGCTCCGAATCCCACGGGATTAAGCCTTGCGGCTTTTCTTCAAAACCATACAGACCATTCACCTGCGCCGAAACCGCTACATAGGCAAAACCTTCTTCATAAATACCGCGATTATCCATAAGAGAAATTTCATAACCCGCGCTCACGTTTGCCCATTCAACGATGACAGTACCGTTAAACTTGGCAGGGTCAATGGGCCTGCGTATGATGAGGCGGGTTTTGTAGGGGGCGGCGCCGACGGCTTCCAGCGTCCACTTGCCGTCCTTGGCGAGTTCGCCCACTGGCTGATAATACTGCGCCGTCCCTTCGATAAAATATTCTTCCTCGATATAACCGGGTTCATAACCGAGTTCGCCGATGTCGCCACAATATGCGCCAAAAGCCCAGCCGTGTTTTCCGCCTGTAACAGGCCCGGTAACTTTGAAACCGCCCCTTGTGGTGGCATTGTCAAAAACTTGTAGTGCCTGATCAATGGAAATCCGGGACAAATTCTTATTTGCCGTGGACGAAGCGCTGGTACAGGCCGCGAAAGAAAAGACTAAAGCGCCTGCCAGCATCAAAACAGTTAATTTCTTCATATACTCACTCCATTTAATAAAGTATCTCTATAGTCATTTATTCTTCAATTCCATTCCATAATAATTTATAACAAAATTTAGCCTCAATTGCGCCTAACGAAATCATGGAGCCGCCGTATGGCGGCGGAGCGCATACAGGACTGTCATGTACAGTGGCGTCTTTTGACATTACCTATTATCCTTTATACTGATGGCGGAATTGCCCCCGTTTTGTGGTGAAATTGCCAACAGGCGGACTGGGTTTGCCAACGCCTGCGGCAAAATTGCCAACAGCCGTGGCGCTTATTAGATTCACGTGTGCAAAACGAGGCTTTGCGGAACTCTCCTGAACGCTCGCGGACTCGGGAAAAACGCCTTCCGGCTTGCATGCCCAGCGATTATTGCTCTCTGCTGTATAAGAAGTTAATTCAAGATGATATGGGGGGGGGGGGGGGTAGAAAACTGTTTGAATCCACTGTCAGCGCCATATAGTGTATATCCCTTTTCTTTGATTGCGCCCGCTTGTATGCGAGGCTGTTCCAAAATATATTTTTGGAACAGCATTATTCTACATTGTTTTGAAAAAATATGCAAGCCTTTTTTCAAAAATTCGCTTTTTTGATCCGCTGGAAGCGGAACCCGCCGCACGAAGTTGCGATGTACTGGGCAGGATCGTCCTTTATGCTTTGTCCTGGGAGCCTGTTGCACTTGTAGGTTTTAACGCCTTTTTTTAAATAGGAGTTTGAGTGGAAGAAAACGTGCGTTCATGCGTTTTTTCCGATTTTAGGCGCGAAGCGCAACAAACTTCTAGAACAACAACCGGCGATTCACCTACCAGCTTTCCGCAATCTTCAAATCATTCAACAACAATCTGTTGTTCGGAAATTGCCTGAGCGCCTCCCGCAGGAAAACCCTCGCTTCATTTTTTTTGCCGCTATTCCACAATGAGGCGAAATTGTTATGCAGTTCGCCCGCATAATTGTTGCGGAACACTTCGAGATTTTGCTCAAGTGTGGGAATTCGCCCATACGTTGCGAGAACCGCTTCCGTAAATTGAATCGCCGCCGCAAGTCCTTGCTCCCGTGATATAAAAACAGCCTCTTGATTGAGGATGGCGTTTCGTATCTCAACGCTCTTTTTTTCCCCAATAAAGGAAATCACGTCATGGTCGCCTAGAAGCGACAGCGCGTATTCGGCGTCCGCCTGGGTTCTTAGCGAATTGACAAACCCTACAAGCTCATTGGCGCGTATTTGCGCGTTTAACGCCGCAAACTGTTCTTGACTGACAAGCTGTTTATGGGCGATAAGATACTCCCGCGCTTCGGTTGTGCGGTTTTGCCGCAGCCGCGTCGCCACAGCGTTGTGTACGACTATGCCGGTTAACTCATCGAGTTCCGGGTCTTTTGGGTAACGGGATTGAAGCCTGGCGATATATTGAAGCGCGTCATCGTATTTCCCTGCCCGTTCAAGCTCTTTGCCAATATTAATAAGGCATATTTTCAGATTTTCCTCATGATCCATGAAAAAAGGCGAGGAAGTTTTTTCAGCGCGCATTGAGAGCAACGCCGCTGCGTCCGCCATGAGGGGAATGGCCGCAGTATAACGGTTTTGCTTTTCCAGAAACGAAATGCGGTTTGCCAGAATGAGGGATACCAGTTCCAGTTGGCTTATGGGCGCCCGATCCCGGTAATTCTGTTGATCCGCGTAGGCGTATCCGGTGAGTTTGCCGAATTCATCGCGGAATTCGATTCTTGTTCCCGGGTCAAAGCCGTATCTGTTCGTTGTTTCCACATCAATAAGCGCCGCGTTGTTCGCGCCGCCGTCTGTCTTTACGGTTGCGAAGGCGTGATCGCGCGTAATCACCGCTCCAACGTCAAGATCAACAGCGACCGCAAGGATCGTGTAGAACACCGCCGACGACACGCAGTTAAAGGCGCCGGTGTCAAGCAGGGCGCTCACCAGGGTTTGGTTTTCCACATAGCGTGTAAGGTAGTTGTCGTGCATAAAGGCGAGCACGTATTCGCCGCGCTGTCTGACGCCCGCAGGCAAATCCGGCGCGTTTTGCAATGTGTTAACCGCGCCCGCAATGCGGGACAAATAGGCGTCCTGATGCTGTACGCCGGAAGCCCATAACGCCACGCCGCTTAAAACCTGCCATGAATACGGCGGGCGCATCTTCGCATAGTACAACGCTGTGGGATCAGACTCGAAATTCGGCGATGCCGCCGGCGATGCCGCAGTTTGCGCCGCCAGTTGACCAGCCTCTCTCTGGAAGGCGCACAACAGAACGCTAAATATAAGTAGGGTAACTTTGCGCATACCGGTACTATACCATCTTTTTGTTCTTTATGCTATATTTTTTTATATGAAAGCTGTTGTTCAAGTAGTTAAAAACGCTTCTGTTTCCGTTGAAGGAACGGTTGTGGGGCGTTGTGAAAAAGGGCTTCTCGTGTATCTGGGCGTCGCCAAAGGGGACTCCCACGAAACCGCCTCGTTTCTTGCGGAAAAAATCGGGGGGCTGCGGATTTTCGAAGACGCCGAAGGCAAGATGAACCTTTCCGTCAAAGACACAGGCGGCGGCGTACTTGCCGTGTCCCAGTTCACCCTGCTTGCCGACGTGCGCAAAGGCAAACGCCCGTCCTATAGCGGCGCCGCTGATCCCCAAACCGCCGGAGAACTCTACGAGTATTTTATGGAAGAAATCAGGAATCGGGGGATACCGTGCGAATCGGGCGTTTTTCAGGCGCACATGGAAGTCGCGTACACCAACGATGGTCCCGTCACCATTATACTGGAGAAAGCGCTTCCATAAGCGCCGGTTTTTTGGTATAGTAACAGGAAGCCTGTGAAATACGCTTTGCAGCGCAGATCACTATTAGTATAAGGAGCGCTATATGGGAACATTGGATGATTTGAAAAACCGCCGGAGCATCCGCTCATACAAAGATGAGCAGATAAAAGACGCCGAATTGGACGCCATTCTTGAGGCGGGTACGTATGCCCCAAGCGGCATGGGACACCAATCCGCCGTCATGGTGGCGGTGCAGGACAAGGCGGTCATCGCCAAAATTGAGAAGCTCAACGCGGCGGTTCTCAACGACGCGAACGCCCGCCCGTTTTACGGAGCGCCTACGGTGGTAAACGTGCTCGTAGACAAAACCAAGGCTACGCCCGTAGAAAGCGGCAGCCTTGTCATCGGCAACATGCTCAACGCGGCGTATGCCGCCGGAGTCGGGTCGGTTTATATTTATCGCGCAAAAGAGGCGTTTGAAAGTCCTGAAGGCAAGGAACTGCTCAAAGAGTGGGGTCTGAACGACAATTACATTGGCGTTGGGCATGTACTGCTCGGGTACGCGGCAGGCGATCCGCCCAAAGCGGCGCCCAGAAAAGAAGGGTATATCATTAAAATAAAATGAGGAAACCTCTGGAAAGCCGGTTGGGTTCCCCGATGATAGGAAAATTTCTAAAAACCCAACCGGAGTTTTAGCGGTTCTTACTGTTTTCTTCTCCACCACATATAAAGAAAGAGGAGGCGATCCACACAGTATGACGGGCGTTAACGCAGCCGCAATTGAGGTGAATATAGCCGCCCCGGCAAAGCTGGGAGGGGGAATCTTAATTAAGTCCATAAGGAAGCGTATATGAACTCCTATTCATGCCGACATCGGATTTCATTTCCTATTTTCCAACGAGTTCAGACACAATATTCTTATTGCTTCCATTTTCACTGGCAGTTCGTTATCGCACCCCACTAACGTCGGTATCGGTAAAGCTGACGCAACCAGATCAGATGCCAGCAGAACCGCCAGCAATCCCGCCGACTTTCAGGCGGCTTTCAGAAAAACAATGTTTTCCTGTATCGAAAAATTTCTTATACTGGAGGCGGGAACGGGATTTAGAGGCTATGCTTCAAGGCGCATAACGTTCCGGCTGTTATGACGTTTTTGCAGGGCGGATAAGCAAACCGTAGGTTTGCTTATCCGCCCTGCAAAAATGTGGGTGGAGAGAGGCGTGGGAATGGAGCGTAGCGCAATGACCTAGCCGTTGCGGAGGCCGAGCCGCCTGCTGGCGGCGAAGCGTAAACAGTCCTGTTAGGCGCGGTTTTGCCGTTATATAAATTGGTATATTTATAATATATATAATTATCATTTGTAGAATAAAAAATGAGGTGAAAGTAAAAAGCGTAAATATATCTGAAATGAACATCTCATCCCTATTAGAAAACCATATTGGTTTTGGTCAATGGATATTGAAAGAAAGACATTTAACAATACGGAAAATATCATTCATAATAATGATAATAAATATATTGCTATTGAAGTGTGATTATAACATATAAAGAAAAGTAAATTCGCCAAGGAAAAAAGATTAAGCGCGTGCGCTTGATAATATATCAAAAATTCTAATAGTAAAATTTGAAAGAATCTATTGTAAATAAAATAAAAATAATATAATAAAGCGTCATAAAATCATTATTTTGTTTTTCATGAAAAGACCTTTAAATCATAAGGATGGAAGCGCAAGGACATACCTGGAGCGAATTTCCCGCCCGTCGCCCAGCCGTTGGAACATTGCTAATTGCCCCTCATTGCTAATGGAATTGCCGCTAATAACCTCTTGCGCGTCTATTGAAACAATTGCCGCTCTATAATCATTGAATATTTCCCATTCACGTTCTACAATTTCTTTCAATGATGCGTTTATCCGCAGAAACGCCCCTTTGCAGGATTTCCGCCGCTATGTCCTCTTCCGTCTTGTTTTCCGCGATGACTGTGAAGCCGGCAAGCTCTTTATAAGCGCGATTCCTCCGCTCATGCAAAAGCCGGTGCGTCTCTTCCGGCGCCTCTGTCTGGAGGAAAGGAGGCAGTTCTCCGCCCGCTTCAACGCTCCGGCAGATGCGGTTCCACGCGGTCTTCGCTGAAACCTCAAGGAACACTCCTATAACGGATTGCCCCTCATTATTCAACGGTTTTAACGCTTTGATAATGGAAACAGCCTCCTCGTTGTCTATGACGCCGCCGCCTGTCGAGATGACGGTACAGCGGACATTTTCGTCCGCGCGCGATTCCCGTACGGCTTCGGATACGGCTTCAGCCTCGGCGCGCCTGAACGCCTCGACACCCTCCCTGTACAGTGTGCGCGGCTTCTTGCCGGTTCTTGTTTCGATGAGAACGTCAAGATCAACGCAACGGCAACGCAAAGAGTCCGCCAACGCCCGCGCCGCGCTTGTTTTTCCCGAATGTTTAGGTCCCAAAAGCAGAACGATTTTTTTCCCCATAGACGTATCATAGCAAAATAGGTATAGTATGACTAGCTGTTTCAAAAATCTGATGCAATAGGCGCGGTTGGACCCGCTTTACTTTGATGGGTGTGTTATTTTTGCTGATATTCATATCCGCATTGCCTGTTATCGCGGCATTTCTCTGGTTTCGGCGCCGCCAATTTCCGACGCCGACGTTATGGTTTTTGCTCTGTCTTTTAGCGGGCGTCCTTTCCCTGTCCCTCGCCGCAGTCGCGCAGTATATTATGCCTCCGGCAAAGGGCGTTGCCATGAAGGATATTCTTTTCAATGTTTTTATCCGCATCGCGCTCGTTGAAGAGGGAAGCAAGTTGCTCATTGTGTTGATCATCCTCCAAATCAGCGGCAAACTGTTAAAAATGAGAAAAAAAGACGGCGATAATTTCACCTATGGAACAGCCGCTGGTCTTATTGCCGGACTGGGTTTTGCCATGATCGAGAGCGCGTCCTACGGCGCTTCCGATATGCGGATAGCGGTTTTGCGGGCGTTCACCGCCGCGCCCCTGCACGGAGCCTGCGGAGCGCGTGATGGATCTGCGGCGGATCTGCTTAAAACTGATCCGCGTCTTGCGATATGGCGGTTTTTATCAGCGACCGCGATACACGGCGCATACAACATGCTGGTAGTCAGTCCGGGGCATATACAGTTTCTTTCTGTACTATTGTCTTTCACATCATTGCTTTCCGCAACACGATTGTTGTATAAAAAGGAGAAGGTGTCATGATTATAGCGATAAAACAGGGCGTTCCTGAAGAGAAAATCCGTTTATTTGCGGCGAATTTGGAGAAACAGGGCGTTCAGGTGCATTTCTCGGAAGGCGTGTCTCAGACCGTACTCGGTCTTGTGGGCGATACTGCGGACATTGACGCGGATGCGCTGTCAGCCCATCACCTGGTGGAAAAAGTGATCAGGGTGCAGGAACCGTACAAGCGGGCGAACCGGAAGGTGCGTCCGGACGACACCAGCGTCAGCATAGCGGGACGCGACGGTGCGGTTCATCGCATCGGAGGCGGCTTTTTCGGCGTTATCGCCGGACCCTGTTCTGTGGAAACCCAGGAGCAAATCGTTTCGATTGCCCAAGCGGTGAAAAAAGCAGGAGCGGGCTTTCTGCGCGGCGGCGCGTTTAAACCCCGCACCAGCCCGTACAGCTTCCATGGGTTGGGGGCGAAGGGGCTTGATCTGCTTCTTGAGGCGAAAAAAGCGACCGGTTTGCCCATTGTTACGGAACTGATGGATATGCAGCGACTCGATCTGTTCAATGACGTTGACGTTATCCAAGTCGGCGCGCGCAACATGCAGAATTTCTCCATGCTCAAAGAACTCGGACGTTGCAAAAAGCCCATCCTCCTGAAACGCGGCTATGCGGCGACCTTCACCGAATTGCTCATGGCGGCCGAGTACATCATGGCGGGCGGCAACAACGATGTCATCCTCTGCGAGCGGGGCATCCGCACCTTTGAAACCTATACCAGAAACACGCTCGACATAAGCGCGATTCCGGCTTTGAAAAGGCAAAGCCACCTGCCGGTTATCGTTGATCCGAGCCACGCCGCAGGACTCTCATGGATGGTGCCGGCGCTCTCAAAAGCCGCAGTCGCGGCGGGCGCGGACGGCGTTATCGTGGAAGTTCACGACAACCCGGAAAAAGCCCTGTGCGACGGTGAGCAGTCCATTACGCCCGCCGCCTTTGCCGAATTGATGAAGACGCTGGAAAAATACACGGAACTGGAAGGGAAACGGCTGGCGTAGATGTGATGTCGCCAGTACGCGTCGTCGCCACGCTCATCCAAGAGGCATATTGATGAAAAAGATAGAAGATTGTACATTCGGGATTGTCGGTTTAGGGCTCATGGGAGGCGCTGTCGCTTTGGCGTTGCGCGGTAAAACGCGGCGCATACTTGCCTGCGACATCGACGCCGCCACGCTTGAAGCCGCGAAGAAAGATGGGGTCATTGACGAGGGGTTTATAGATCCGCAAGAAATGCTTCCCGTGTGCGATGTTGTGTACCTGTGTCTCAATCCTTTGACCTTGCTTGCGTTTTTGGACGCATGGATGCCTTTTTTTGGCGCGGGATCTCTTCTTACCGACATTGCCGGCGTAAAAACCCCCATTGTTACGGCTATGGAAGAAAAACTGCGCCCTGATCTTGACTTTATTCCTGGACACCCCATGGCGGGAAGCGAAAAAGGCGGCTTTGCGCAGGCGAAGCGCTGCGTCTTCACGGGAAAAAACTACATTCTCACCCCGCTTAAACGCAATAAAACCGAGAGCGTCGAATTCATTAAAAACGTCATCTACCGCATGGGATTTAGCCGCATAACCGAGACAACTGCGGAAGATCACGACCGGAAAATCGCCTTTACGAGCCAACTCTGCCACGTCATTGCGGCGGCTCTCATTGACTGCGAGCCGGACAGGGACATCACTCGTTTCGGAGGCGGTAGCTTTGAAGACCTCACCCGCATCGCTATGCTCAACGCCCCGCAGTGGACCGAGCTTTTTCTTGAAAACAAGCGCGAACTGTTGCGGCGAATCGCGCAATTCGAGAATAGCCTTGACAAGTTGAAAACCCTTGTCACCGAGGAGCGAAAAAACGATTTGCAGGCGTATCTCCAGACGGCGCGGGATCGAAGGGCGAACATGACGTGAACGGAACAAAGATAGCGCGATGGTGCGGCAGTCAGGCGTTGTGCATAGCCGGATTGCTTATCATGCCATCCCTGCTTTTCAATCCAAACACCTTTGGCAGAATCGCCCAATTTCTGTTATTTTGGTTCTTTGCCGCAATGCTTGGCAAGAAAAACAACATGCCGACGACCTTTCTGGTGATCGTCGGCATTGTACTGTTCAATCTGCTCGCGCCTTATGGACGGGTGCTGGCATCTTTCGGCGCTTTCAGGATAACGGAAGGCGCTTTATTGACGGGCATCCACCGCGCCGTAACTTTGGAAGGCCTCGTCATGTTGTCAAAGGCGGGCATCCAGCAAGATCTGCGGCTTCCGGGCGCTTTTGGAGGGCTTTTAGGTGAATCGCTTCGCATATTTGCGGCGCTTGCCGGTCGGAAACGCCGTATATCGCCTAAAAGCCTTGTCGCGGATATTGACGCCATCCTCTTTGAATTGTCCGAAACAGGAGAACCGCTGTCCTCTATAAATGCGAGCGGCGCATTGCCGGCTGCGGCTCAAAAGACAACCGCGTCCGGCGTGTTTATACTTGTGGCGGCGGTTCTGGCGTCGTGGGGGATATTTGCGGCGGGGATGCTTTTGAGCGATAGGTAGAGGGATGCGACCGGACTGTTCCACCTATCCGAATGTCTATAATTTTTTTCAGAAAAATGACGTGTAACGTTCTGGCTGGCGCGGACCTGCGGTTCCACCCACATTTTGCCAGCCCTGTTCGCGTTCCTGATGAATGATGCCGGCATATTGTCGCCGCAAAGCCTTTATTCGGGTCGCCGAACCGTAGGTTCGCAAAACAGCCGGAACGTTATGCGATGTCTGGGCAAAATTTTTGAAAAATTTTAAGAAAGGCTTGACATTAATAAAAAAGCTGTCTATAATGAAATGTAAATCATTTTTTTAGGATGTTTGTATGGAATTAGATTATCAAATTGAATTAGGAAAAATATATACTCATATTGGAGAATATAAAATAATGGCATTGGCAACCAGCAATCAAAATCATCCTACGGCAAGGTTTATGAGCTGCATTGTTTATGAAAATAAAATATTTTTTCAGACAGGAACTGATTTAATAAAATATAAACAAATTTGTGAAAATAATAATGTCGCCTTATGTGTTGATAATATTCAGATGGAAGGGATCGCTAATATTCTTGGAAGGATAAATGATAAACAAAATAGTGAAATAATGGAAATCTATAAAAAACATTATAAAAATTCGTATGAAACATATATGCATAATGAAACGGAAGTGTTGATAGAAATAATTTTAAAAGAAATAATAAAATGGGATTATGAAAATGGCAAACCATATCGTATATTTATCGATATAGATAATAAACAAGCAAGAAAGGAAATGTATCCAATAAAAAATATTTTGTAAAAAATATAAATAGTTGAAAAAATTATAACAAGTTGAATAAAGAAATCGCTAAAAGCCCAAAATTGCGCATAACAGATCTAAGTGCGTTCTGGCGCTAAAGCGCCTCAAGGGTTCCTGTTGCCTAGGCCATTCCGCGCCCCTGTTGCGCAGGGGAACGCTCCATTCCCACGCCTCTCTCCACCCACATTTTTGCAGGGCGTATAAGCAAACCTACGGTTTGATTATCCGCCCTGCAAAAACGTCATAACAGCCGGAACGTTATGCGCCATAAAACCCTAACTTTTTGGAAAAATTTATGGGAATATTGACATAACACCCCAAAAATGATATGGTGTTAGTAACAGACAATTATCGTAAAATGGGATACGCCCCGCAACGGCGGACTATTTCAAAGACGGTATACATTTTTGCAGGTTTTATAAACCTATATAAAGGAGGGAAGTTATGATGCAATTTACAGATTTTTATGATGACATTGATTTGATAGCCGCATTATTTTATTGTGATATATTGAATAATACTGATATATATAAAATTGCAAATCACTTAAATAATAAAACATCTGACGATGTTCTTGCTAGAATAATTGCAAATGGAGTCAATGGTAATAATAAAAGACTATTTGACAATTATTTGAATGCGCTTGGGATAAAATTTTTTGACTCTAAAAGATATCTTGCTGCTAAATTCTTTTATTATATATTGCATAACAGAATAGATTTTTTCAAAGGAATAGGGTTTGTGCACGAGTATGTAAGTAATAATGAAAATATTACCAAATATGTTGGTGATGATATTGGTATAGAACAAATACTTGGAGATTATTATGCTATTGCCGATGGTGACATAACAGATGAAAAAGATATAAAAGATCTTAAAAAAATAATCTTAGAAGAAATACAACAGTATGTTAAGGAAAATTTAGTGGAGTTTTCTGTGGGTAAATAAAGAATGGCTTAAAAGATAAAAGTCCAAAGGCATCATTGGAAAAAAGTCTGACACAAAAACGGAAATGGAAAAATCCATGACGGATGTTTCGGCTGAATACGAATGAAGATAAACAACATAAGTCGATAAAATAATTTATATAACAAAAATTTTGCAAAGATTAAAAGTTTTGGTGTTTATGCGTCTTCCGTCATTATTGTAGCGCAGCCAGAAATAAAAAATATAATATGGTTGTCATATGAATTAATTGGATAAAGGGTTGTACTTCGCATGACAGGTCTGTAGACGCTTCGCCGCTGGCAGGCGGCTAGGGCTACGGTTTACCTAGGTCATTCCGCGCCCCTGCTGCGCAGAGGAACGCTCCATTCCCACGCCTCCCTCCACCCACATTTTGCAGACATAGTCTTTGCTACGCAAAACCCTTATCCAGGTTGCCAAACCGTCATAAACAGCCGAAAGGTTATGCGCAAATTTAAGACAACCATGCGATTCTTGTAGATTGAAGATACTGGCGGCGGCATGGCGCCTCCAAACGGTCAAAAGTCGAAATAGTCCAGCCTATTCTTTATTTTTCACAAATTTGGATGTGTCTTTGCTCCGTGTTTTCACTATGCCGCCTCAATAGGGGCGGGAACTTGCAACCTTTTATCCTGACGGTTCATAAGGTTTTGATGATCTCGTATCGGGAATCGCTATGAGTACTGGCGATGGTTTCCCTTTCATAAAGGGTGTGCGCCGGATTCCTGTTTCATCATAGGATGAGGGAAATCTAAATTAGCGAAAGGAGACGCCATGAAGCCAATGGGCGTTTTCATTAAACCCGTTTCCGGAGGCTGCAACATGAAGCGCGTGTATTGTTTTTACCGCGCCGAGCAAAGGCGCGGTAACGTTTCGTCCTTCGGCGTGATGAATGACCGTACTATCAAGAATGTTCTGCGTAAGGCGATACCGTATTCAGCGGGGGTTTGCTCAATCGCGTTTCAAGGCGGGATCCCCTTTTAGCGGGTATTCAGGGAATTGTCCGCGCGGGATGATGGGGTTTATACCTTTTATAGAAACAGGGCGGCCATGAATATTCATTGCCGCCCCTGGAATACGCAAAATTTTTGGTTGCCCTGTTCAACCGCACGCCCTCATGGATGCCGTGGCTGAACAGATGCGAACCGTTCTGGGCGCCGTTTCGTGAACTGTAGCCATACTCCGGAGAGAAGCGATCCGGTTGAGTAAATTGATTGCCGTGAACACCCGGCCGCCTCAACAATTTCAGCGGAGCGGCGTCTGTTTTGTTTTATCCGTATGATTATTTTCCGCCGCTTGCTGAGCGCATCGGTACTCAGCCCCCTTCCAGCTTCTTTTTCCATACTGTACCATGTCTACTATGTTGGCGCCGTTACATGCTTTGATATTATTACAGGATTTGGCAATTGTTGGCACAATTTTGTCAAAAAACTTGTTGCGTGGATGACACGCCACCGTTTCGGTTATGGATGCGAGGCAGGAAATAGCGCAGTCGGAAAGATAGTGGCTTTAGCCGCCGGAATTAAGGCTAAAACCCGCAATCCCACGGCAATAGCCCGCGTCCGCACAATGGGTTTAAATGGCGTGGTCTTCCGCTGCCCCCCAATGGCGTCAGACACCAATAGCCACGGCTACAAGCCGCAGGGCAAACCCTCTTGCTCCTCACCCGCCGCCATTGCCCTTCACTCCCTTTTCTGCTATAGTGTCCTCTATTATGAATATGGAAGCCTTTATTCTAGGTTGCGGCGGCATGATGCCGCTGCCCAACCGTCATTTAACCTCGGTGTTGCTTCGCCGCGAAGGAGAATTGTTCCTGTTTGACGGAGGCGAGGGAACGCAGGTGTCCCTCCGCAAGCTCAACCTCCGGTGGAAGAAAATATCCGCCATTTTCGTGAGCCACACCCACGCGGATCATGTTACCGGCATTCCGGGATTGCTTATGCTTTCCTCCCAGGTAGACCGCGATGATCCGCTGTATATCATAGGACCGCCCCGCATTGCGGAGTACATTGAAACAAGCCGCCGCGTACTTGATATGTACATCAATTACGAAATCATAGTAAAAGAAATAAACGCCGCGTCTACGGTGTGGGAAGGAGAAGGATTCCGCGTCCGCGCCTTTCCGTTGCGGCACACCAAGCCCTGTTTCGGCTATACGCTAGAGGAAGACAAGCGCCCTGGCGAATTTCATCCTGAAAAGGCGAAGGCGCTCGGAGTGCCGGTGGGTCCCTTGTGGGCGAAATTACAGGCGGGCGAACCGGCGCCGGCTGCGGATGGTTCCGTGGTGAAGCCGGAAGATGTGCTGGGTCCGGCGCGTTCCGGCAGAAAATTCTCTTTTGTTACGGATACGCTTGCTTTTCCGGACATCGCCGGGGAAGTCGCCGGTTCGGATCTGTTCGTCTGTGAGGGCATGTTTGAAAAGGCGCTTCTGGAGACCGCCCGCGAAAAAAAGCACATGACAGCGGAGCAAGCTGCGGTTCTCGCGGCAAAGGCGGCCGTGAAACGCCTCGCGCTTATCCACTACAGCCCCCGTTATAACGATTACGATCTGAAGCGGCTTGTAAAGGAAGCGCAGGCGGTGTTCCCGCAAACGGTTCTTTCAAAAGATAGGATGGTTTTTCCTGTTGAATATGTGGATTAGGAGGGTGGTATGAGTGATGGAAATATCCATCAAGATGGAATCCTGCATGTGGTTACCGGAGCCGCAGGGCGCACGGGTCTTGCGCTCTGCGCGGAACTAAAGTCGCGGGGGTGCGTGGTGCGCGCCCTTGCGCATCGCCAAAATGACGTCGCGTTGCCGTTTCTGCGACAATATGCGGATGAGATTGTTGTTGCGGATATACGGAAGCCGGAGGAGTTGGCGGGCGCGTTTTCCGGCGCCGCCTATGTCTACCATCTGGCGGGCATCGTTTCCATTGCCAGCAATATAGACCGTGATTTGTATGCCGTGAATGTTGTCGGCACGGAAAACGTGATAAACGCCTGCCTGGACTGCGGCGTCAAGCGGCTTGTGTATACCGGCACCGTGCATACGCTGCCCTTTCACGACAAAACATCGGCGCTAAAGGAAATTCCGCGTTTTGATCCTGACGCGGTGCATGGAGCCTACGCCGTCACCAAGGCGCAGGCGTCCAATCTTGTGCTGGACGCGGCGCGTGACCGGGGCTTGGACGCGGTTATCGGTATGCCGTCTGGCATTGTCGGCGGCTTTGAGCTCAAGCGCTCAAATTTTGGGCAAATGGTCGTGGATGTGGCGGAACGCCGGCTTCCGGTTTGCCTCAACGGACGCTACGATTTTGTGGATGTGCGGGATGTTGCGAAAGCCCTCGCGGATCTGGCCGAAAAAGGCGTGAAAGGCGAAAGCTACATTCTTTCGGGTCATGTTGTTTCGGTTGAAGATTTGGTGGCTATGGCGGCTCAGGCAGCGGGCGTTCGTCCGCCGAAAATCCGCTTGCCCTTGCCGCTGGTCGCGTTTTTCTCATATTTCGCGGAATGGCACGCTGTTCTGATGAAGCGGACGCTCATGTTTACGCCCTACGCCATAAAAGTGCTGGGGGACAACTGCAATTTCTCTCACGAAAAAATCAGCGCCCTGACTGGCTACTCGCCGCGCCCCATTGCGGAAGCCATTGCGGAACAGGTTGATTTTTATTTCAAGGTCTACAAACCGCTTTTTTATAAAAGCTACACGAGTCTGTAGAAAGAGATAAGAACGTTTTTTAGAAAACTACGTGAGTTTTTAGAAAGAGATGCGCATGTCTCTAAAAAAAGATGCGGAAGTTTTTTTAGAAAGCTGCGCGCGTCTTGAGAAAGAGATGCGGGAGTTTTTCAAAAAGCTGCGCGAGTCTGTAGAAAGCGATACGGACGTTCTTTATAGAAGCTATGTGACTCTTTGGAAAGAGGCGCGGGAATTTTTCAAAAAGATGCGTGCGTCTTGAGAAAGAGATGCGGGAGTTTTTCAAAAAGCTACGCGAGTCTGTAGAAAGAGATACGGACATTCTTTATAAAAGCTATGTGACTCTTTGGAAAGAGGCGCAGGAGTTTTATAAAAGTTGCACGAATCTATAGAAAGAGATATGAATGTTTTTTAGAAAGCTGCGCGAGTCTGTAGAAAGCGATATGGACGTTCTTTATAGAAGCTATGTGACTCTTTGGAAAGAGGCGCAGGAGTTTTTTAGAAAGCTTACGCGAGTCTTTAGAAAGAGGCGCGGGAGTTTTTAGAAAGCTATATGAGTCTTTGGAAAGAGATACGGGAGTTTTTCAAAAAGCTACGCGAGTCTGTAGAAAGAGATGCGGACGTTCTTTATAGAAGCTACGCGAGTCTTTAGAAAGAGGCGCGGGAATTTTTCAAAAGATGTGCGCGTCTTGAGAAAGAGATGCGGGAGTTTTTCAAAAAGCTGCGCGAGTCTGTAGAAAGCGATACGGACGTTCTTTATAAAAGCTATGTGACTCTTTAGAAAGAGGCGCGGGAGTTTTTAGAAAGCTGCGTGAGTCTCTAGAAAGAGATATGAACGTTTTTTAGAAAGCTATATGAGTCTTTGGAAAGAGATACGGGAGTTTTTCAAAAAGCTACGTGAGTCTCTAGAAAGAGATGCGCATGTCTCTAAAAAAAGATGCGGAAGTTTTTTTAGAAAGATGCGCGAGTCTTTAGAAAAAGATGCGGAAGTATTTGGCGTGAGGAAGAGAGTATGACGAAGATATACTATTTCAGCGGAACCGGCAACACCTTGTGGTCCGCGAGGCGGCTTGTGGAACTGCTGGCGCGTCCAAAACCATTGGCGCCGGAGACGGCGTATACGCCGGAAGTGCCGTCTCCGGCGCCAAAAGCGTGCGAGATGTTTAACATTGCCTCGGAGATGCGGCGAGAATCCATAATGATAGAAGCGGACGCCGTGATAGTTTTGTTTCCGGCGTACGCATACCAAACGCCGTCCATGGTGCGGGACTTCCTTTTAAAAGCGGAAATCCGCGCCCCGTATATCGCCGCGCTGGCGACATTCGGGTCGGATCCGGGCGGCGCTCTCGCGGAAGCGAGCCGTATTCTGAAGCGGAAGAAAACGCCGCTGTCTTTCGCGGGCGGCATCCCCTGCGTGGAAAACTACATCACGATCTTCGGCGTTCCCTCGCCCGCGACAAAAGAAAAACGCCTTGCCATGCAGCGGGCGGCTACGGAAGATATGGCGCGGGCGATTGAGAAGCGGAAGACAAGCCGCGTGGTTCTGACCGTCCGCCCTTTTTCGACGCTTGTTTCTTCGCTGTTCCGCGTTGCAAAGAGGCTGTTTGTGAAGGGGTACAAGCCGACGGAGCGGTGCAACGGTTGCGGGCTGTGCGCGAGGATATGTCCTGCGGGCGCTATTACGATAATAGAAAACAAACCCGTTTTTTCGTCCGTGTGCGAGCATTGCCAAGCCTGCCTCAACTGGTGTCCCACGCGGGCTATCCGGTATGTCCGCGTCACGCCGGATTCGGAACGGTACCATCATCCCGATATAAAAGCCGCCGATATGCTGATACGGAATCTTTGACTTTATGAATAACCGGCAGTATATTGTATGGAGTGTAATTCTATAGAAACCTCTGAAAACGCGAACCTTCGGTTCGACAGTTTTCAGAGGTTTTTTACCCTGGCGCCTCCGTGAACCCAGCCGGGTTTCCAGGGGCGCCCGCTAGAAGAAAGCGGCGCGCAAGTGGAAAACCGGCGAATGGAGGAACGATAACATGGCTGAATATATGACTTTCAATAGGAATGAATTCGTGGGGGCGTTTGTCATGGCGCTTGATTTCCTGGAATCAAGCATTCGTTCAAATGTCACCAATCACAATAAACGCGTCGCGCTTATAGCCATACGGCTTGGGGCGCGGCTTGGGTTGTCCGCCGAAGACATGTTTGATCTCTACGCGGGCGCGGTGTTGCATGACAACGGCATTACCAATCTGCTTTACAACAAACTCTCTACTGGCGGCATCTCAGATATAGAACGATTCATGTCGCACTGTATAGTCGGCGAGAATAATCTTAAAGCCTTTCCGTTTTTGAAACCTCGTGAAGGCATGATTTTGTACCACCACGAGGCGTATGACGGCAGCGGGTACTTTGGCATGTCCGGGCGAACAATCCCGCTTCTGGCGTATATTATTCATTTGGCTGATACGGTTGAAATCATGTACGCGCAGGGATCGGGTCGCAAAGAAGTCGGCGCAAAGGTGGCTGAGTGGAAAGGCTCCCGGTTTCTTCCTGATTTATGCGAGGCTTTTGATGAGATTAACTCGCTGGCGTTCTGGCTCTCTCTTGACAACAGGTTCATAGACGTGGAGCTTAACCGGAGCGTTCCCCATTATCACATGGAAATGACATTGCGGGAACTGGCGTCCATAGCGAGTATTTTCAGTAAATTTGTTGATGAAAAATCGCCGTTTACCGGAAGACATTCACGCGGCATCGCTGAAAAATCGACGATTATGGCGGATTTCTACAATTTTGACGAAGAGCGCAAAACAAAACTCATTCTGGCCGCGCACTTGCACGATATAGGCAAACTCGCGGTGCCAAACGCCATATTGGATAAAGCCGCCTCTTTGACAATCGAAGAATTTGACCTTGTGAAACCCCATGTGTTTTATACGCGCCGTATGCTCGAAGTCATCAAGGGTTTTGAGGATATTACCGAATGGGCGAGCAATCACCACGAGAAACTCGACGGTTCAGGCTATCCGTATGGGTTTGCCGCGAAAGACCTTGATTTCGGTTCCCGACTTATGGCATGCATCGACATTTATCAAGCGCTCACCGAAGAACGCCCCTATCGCAAGCCTCTTGAACACGCGGAAGTTTCCCGCATCATGGGAGGCATGGCTGGCAGAAACGCCATTGACCGCGACATTACGGCGGATGTTCTTGGGGCGTTTCGGTGAGCGGCAACACATTCGGCTCGCTGTTCAGTGTCACCACCTTTGGCGAATCTCACGGCGCGGCGTTGGGGTGCGTCATAGACGGTTGCCCTGCCGGAACGCCAATCGACAAAGAAATCATAGCGCGGGAGCTTGCGCGACGTAGACCGGGGGGCAACGCGCCCGCGTCCACAACGCGGCGGGAAGCCGATGAGCCGGAAATCCTCTCCGGCGTGTTTGAGGGCAAGACTTTGGGTACGCCCATCGCCGTCATTATCCGCAACAGCGATCATCATTCAAGAGATTACGACGCCTTGCGCGATGTGTACCGTCCCGGTCATGCGGATTGGACGTGGGAAGCCAAGTTCGGAATCCGCGATCACTGCGGCGGCGGCCGCAGTTCTGGCAGGGAGACGGTCGGCAGGGTCGCCGCAGGCGCGGTCGCAAAAGCCTTTCTCTCCCAATACGGCGTTGTCATTCAGGCGTGGTCCGCTTCCATTGCCGGCGTCGCCGCGCCCGCGTCTGACGATCCGTCTTTCAGCCTCGCGCAGGTGGAACATAACAGTTTGCGTATGCCCGTATCTTCCGGGGCGTTTGAGGCGATTCTGGCGAAAATTGAGCGGCTTCGGCGTGACGGCGACAGCGCGGGCGGCGTTGTCGCCTGTGTTGTTCGCGGCGCGCCGCCCGGTCTCGGCGAGCCTGTTTTCGACAAACTTGACGCCCGCCTCGCCCAGGCCATGCTTTCCATAGGCGCGACAAAAGGCGTTGAATTCGGGGCGGGCTTTGCCTCCGCCGATAGTCAGGGTTCCCTGCTCAACGATGTTCCCGTTCCGTATCAAAGCAATCCGGCCGAACTTCCGTCGGCAAGTCCACTGGCATCGCCGCCTCCGGCGTTGCCACGCGGCGTACCTCCGGTATCCTTCAAAACAAACAATGCGGGCGGCATACTCGGCGGCATAAGCAATGGCATGCCGCTGGAATTCCGCGTCGCGTTCAAACCAACGCCTTCAATATCGAAGAAGCAGGCGACCATTGACCGCTCCGGTTCGGTGCGGGAACTCATTGTCAAAGGCAGGCATGATGTCTGCATCGTCCCTCGCGCCGTTCCGGTTGTGGAAGCCATGGCAGCCCTTGTCCTTGCCGATATGCTTCTGTTACAATGGAAAAACAGGGAAAGGAACTGATTATAGCATGGAAGGAAACGGTGATTTTTCTTTATTGGAACTCTTCAGAATGGGCGGGATATTCATGTGGCCCTTGCTCTTGTTCTCAATCGCAACCATTGCAATCGCTCTTGAGCGGGTCGTTTTTCTTCTCTATCACAATTTGCGTTTGGACGATCTTAAAATGCGGGTCGAAGGTTACCTTGTCACCGGCAATATGGCGGGGGCGCGAGATTATCTTTCTTCCCTGACAAACCGTAGAATTGGAGCGCGCGTACTTCTGAGCCTTGTCAATCATCACGACCTCTCTGAACGCGAGATAGAAAAGGCTGCGGAAGCCGAAGCTTTGACGTGCGTCAACACCCTTGAAAATGGCTTTAACTTTCTCACGGCGTTGGGATCCCTATCCCCGCTTACCGGTTTCCTCGGCACCGTGTCCGGCATGATCGGCGCGTTCAAATCCATTGCGGAAGCGGAAAACGTCAACGCCCAAATCGTGGCAAACGGTATCTACGAAGCTCTCATCACCACGGTTTTTGGACTCATTATAGCTATTATCGCAATGGTCTCTCATTCTCTCCTCTCCCATGTCGTCGATAAATTCGCAGCGGATACGGAGAAGTCCTGCACAGACCTCATTATTGACATAGTTCGGCTCAACGCCAAAAACAAAAGCAAAATCGACCGCAAACTTCTCCCCGGACCCGGAGAGAAAAACGTACTCTCTCTGCACGAGTATACGTAAGCGCCATCTGGCGTTTGGCGTAATGCGCTCAATTTCTTTATGGTAAAGACAATAGTGGAATTTAAAAAAAAATTTAAAAAAAAGTGAAAAAAGGGTTGACAAAATATGAGATATTTTGTTATATTAACACTCACGCGCCTTTCGTTATGTCGCGCCTTCCAGAAAGTGAAGCAAAAGAATTATTTTGAAGAAAAGATGAGAGGAAGGGGTTGACAAAAAGGGAGGTGGTGTGATAGAGTGAGACACCCAAGAGAAAGGGTGAGCGCGTCAAAAGGGCTTGGGCTTGATTGGGGCG
>JAISCC010000106.1 GCA_031265845.1 Treponema sp. | reverse complement strand
CAACCGTCCAATTGTCTTCCAATAATTCTACATCACCAGTTCCTAATGTTATCATAGGTTCAATGGCAAAAACCATTCCATTCATTATCTTTGGGTTTGGACCATGCGGATAATTGGGTATGTGTGGATCCTCGTGAACTGAAAGCCCTACTCCATGTCCACCCCATTCTTTTACTATACCATAACTATACCTTTTTGTATGATTTTCAACAGCCCGTGCTATTTGTAGTAAACGTTCACCGGCTTTTATGGCATCGATACCTTTATATAAACATTCCATAGTTATTGTATTTAGATCATGCGCTTCTTTACACACATTTCCAATTTCAATACAAATCGCCTGATCGCTCACAAAACCGTCAAGTTCTATACAACAATCAAGTTCGACCAAATCACCTTCGCATATTCTCCGCTTTGATGGAATGCCATGGATCACTTCATTGTTGATTGAAATACATATTGACGCCGGAAATGGATTCTTTTTCGGCCCGTAACCCAACAAAATAGGTTTTCCGCCAGATTTTTTAATCCAATTATGTACCCAATGATCAATTTCGATTGTTTCAGTACCAGCTTTCACTAAAGGAATCAACTCCCGATACATTGTTGAAAGCATTTTACAAGATTTACGGATGCCTTCAATTTGTTTTTCATTTTTTAGACATATCATATTTTTGAGAATACTCCTTTAATAAACAACACTACATAATGTTATTCTATGGTAATTTTTTTGTCAACTAGCGGAAAAGCCGTTTAACATATTTTTTCAATAAATTTTAGGGTGGTATGTCGTATAACGTTCCTTCCTTATCGTGTGATTTGAAAAATTGTGAAAATTCTCTCTGTTTATTATAGCACGCCATTGTTAAAATAACAAAACGTCTTATACAAACCGCTCGCAAGCCGCTTATACAAAAAAACATCTCATAACAGACGCTTTTCAAGCCGCTATACAAAAGACCTTGCGCCAGCCCTTGCATAATTTACAAAATGCTATATACTGGAGGCATGAAAGATACATGTCTTGCGCTTGCCGCAGGTTTCTCGTTGCTTATGGCTTCATGCTCGCTTACCACAATGGCGATGCGGTCGTCGAATCCCGAATTTATAGGCAAACAGATACCGGGCGTTCTGGAAAAAAATGAACGCAAAATGGAAAAGTCGCCTGACGATCAGGCGCTGATTCTCGAAACAGGCTCGCTGTACGTGATGTACGCCAACGCCTTTGTGCAGGGTCCCGCAGAGACGCTTCCTTCGTACGAGTTCGACAGGAAAGAAGTCGAAAAGAGCAGGGCGCGAACCTATTACCTGCGGGGCGTTGAGATTCTCAACGCGGGGCTTGAAAGAAAATATCCGGGTTTCGCCGAAGCCTATGCTTCGGGCGATGTTGAGAACATGCGGGCTGTGATGGGGCGTACCGTAAAGGAAGACGCCGCGTACCTGTATTGGAGTACGGCTGGCTCCCTGTGCGCCTACTCGCTGGCTCCGATGGATTTCGAGCTGGGGATGAAAATAAAAGCCCTTGAGGTTATGATAGACCGGGCGTACGAACTCGATCCGGACTTCAACAGCGGGGCGATTGACGATTTCTACGTCCTGTTTTACGCTTCGCTTCCCGAAGGTCTTGTGGGCGACAGATCAATGATAGACGAGCATTTCAGGCTCGCGGTGGAGAAATCTGGCGGCCTTCTCGCGGGTCCCTACGTTTCCTACGCCCAGTCTGTCGCCAGGCCTAATCAAGATTATGAAGGCTTCAGGCTGAATCTTGAAAAGGCGCTTGCTATTGATCTGGATAAGGACAGAGACAACAGGCTGGTGAACGCCATCAACCAGCGGAAAGCGCAATACCTGCTTGACAACATAGAGGATTACTTCATTGGGTATGGCGACGACGAATGGATCGACGAAGACGATGAATGGCTTGATGACGAGTGGCTCGATGACGAAGAAATAGAATTTGAGTAAATCCGTTTTATATTCGTTTCATGTGAAAAAATGGCTAAAAAGTCCGTTTTTTCCCTTAAAATCTAATGTCGCTTTCCCAAACCTGCCGTTCTGCGCGTTTTGGGAAAGGTTCATTTTTATATCATCATATACAAAGGAGAAAAATTTGGTGAAAAAGAATTGGTTTAAATATAGCGCGGGCGCATTTTTCACAGCGCTTGTGGTTTGCGTGGCGGCGGCGGCGCCCGCGCCCCTCTTCGCCCAGAGAAGAGGCTCTGTTGTTGAAATAAAGCTGGCGTCCATCATTCCCGACAACACGGACTGGAGCAGGGCGCTGGATCGTCTGGCTAAAGAATGGTACAGCGCGACTAACGGGCAGGTCGTGGTTTCCGTGTATCACGGGGGGCAGCTTGGGTCTGTTGAAAAAGACATATTGCGTAAATTGAAGGGAAATACGATTCAAGCCGCAGTGTTTACCTCCGCCGGGTTGAGCCTCATCGCGCCGGAAGCGCTTACGCTGAGCGCGCCGTTTTTTATTCGCAATGACAACGAATTGAACTATGTGCTTGGCGCCGTTAAAGACGATCTTGAACAGAAAATCAACAAAGACTATTTCATGCTTGCATGGGCGAAATCCGGCTGGCTGAAAGTATTTTCAAGGCGTCCGGTGCGCGTTCCCGCTGATCTTAAATCCCAGATTGTCGGGAGTGTTAGTGAAATACCCGTAATGAACACCGCGTTTAAGTCTATGGGCTTTCAACTGCAACCGGCCGACTATAACAGCATAATAATATCGCTTAACAGCGGAAAAATAGACGCGGTGTACCAAACCCCGGCGTACGCCGCTCCGTCTCAGATTTTCGGCATTGCAAAGAACATGATGGACCTAAACATCGCCCCCATCATGGGAGGCGTCGTTATCAACCAGCAGACGTGGAAGCGAATCGATGACGCCTACAAGCCGAAACTCCTTGCGATTGTAAAACAGATTGAACAGGAATTTGACAACGCGGTCGCCAAACTTGAAGATGAAGCCGTACAGATTATGAGCAAAAACGGCTTGAACATTGTAACTCTTACCCCCGCGCAGGAACAGACGTGGTACAATGAGGTGGGAAGCAAAATCCCCGCGTTGGCGAATGACAAGATATTCAGCCGCTCTCTTTACACCAAAATAAACGCCTTGTTGCAAGATTACCGCAAGTGAGGCGTCCATGTCTAAAGGAAACGCTTTACAGAGAAAAAATGGCGCATTGCGCGGCGCGTTAGGCGGCGCGTTCTGCGCTCTTGAACAGGCGATTTGTTATACGGCGATGGTATGCATGGGAGTGTTTCCCATGCTTGGCATTGGCGCGAGCGTATATTTTACCCATGTTTCCAATGGTCCGGCGTTGATCAACCGGTTCTTCGAGTTGTTTTTAAGTATGAGCGGAGCGGACGTTCTCACTCATCTGCTCCTGACGACCGGACTTTTCGCGGGTATGCTGACGACCAAGGACAGGTCCCATCTGGCGATCTCCATTGTACAGAATTTCTCAAGCGAAACGGTCAAGCGGCGTATGGCGGTTTTCAACAACTGTCTGTCAATTATGGTTCTGACGGTAATCGTGTTGAGTTCGTTTGCCTTTATCAGGATATGGCTTGACGGAACTGTGGTTGGTTTTATACCGGATACGGTGTTCGCCTCGGTCATACCGCTGGGGTATACGGTTATGGCCGTGCGGTTTGCGTTGCAAACGCCGGTCAAAGGCTGGGGAAAACTGTTTCCCATAGCGGCTTTTCTCCTCGGAATCCTCGCCGCTTTTCCGGTTGTCGCAAAGTTCTGGTGGGGGTTTGACGCGCCGGACGGCGTGTACGCCCTAATCGACGTATGTTACTCTATCGCCGTTGCGTTGAAGGTTCCGGTTGTCATCATCTTGCTTGTTTCGGCTTTTACCGGCGCTCCGCTTTTTGTCATCATCGGCGGTTTGTCTCTTATTCTCATAGAAGCGTCCGGCGGCGAATTGGATTTGGTCGCCAATCAGATATACGCGACGCTTACCAATGACAACTTTATCGCCATACCGCTTTTCACCCTCACCGGCTTCTTCCTTTCCGAAAGCAAAGCCGGAAACAGATTGGTCGCAACGTTTAAAAATCTTTTCAGTTGGCTTCCGGGCGGCATGATCATAGCGACGGTGGTTATCTGCGCGTTTTTCGCCACTTTTACCGGCGCTACAGGCGTTACGATTCTGGCCTTGGGCGGGATTCTTCTGTCTATATTAAAAGATGTACAGTATGACGAGAAATTTTCCATCGGCTTGTTGACATCTGCGGGCAGCATCGGACTGCTCTTTCCGCCCAGCATCCCGATAATCCTCGTTGGAACCACGATTCAAACCAATATCATCCATGTATTCCTCGGCGGCATCTTCCCGGGCGTTATACTTGTTGTAGCCATGATTGTTTTCGGTGTCATCGCTTCCATTAAAACCAAGATACCGGTTGAAAAATTCAACCTGAAAAAAGCCGCCGTGTCGGTTAAGGACGCGATCTTTGAGATACTGCTTCCTTTTATCTTGATTATCGGTTATTTTTCAGGCGCGTTGTCTTTGCTGGAGATCAGTTCGGTGGCCGTGGTCTACGTGTTTATCGTGGAAGCGGTTGTTCACCGCGACATCACATTAAAAGATTGCGTGAAGATATTCAGGAAGGCGCTCCCCATTATCGGCGGAATTCTCTCTATTCTGGCTATCGCCCAGGCGTTGTCCTACTACATTGTGGACACTCAGGCGCCTGAAAACTTCGCCCGTTGGCTGCAACAGACGATTCATTCCAAATATGTGTTCCTGCTGTTGCTGAACCTAGCCCTGCTTGTAGTCGGCTGCCTCATGGATATTTTCTCCGCCATACTCATCGTATTGCCGCTGATTGTCCCGCTGGGCGTGGCTTTTGGCATAGACCCTGTGCATTTGGGCGTCATTTTTATCATAAATCTTGAAGTCGGCTTCCTCACGCCGCCTGTGGGCATGAATCTTTTCCTCGCTTCCTACCGTTTTGACAAGCCTTTCATGTCGATCTGCCGGTATGTGCTGCCTTTTTTGGGCATCAGTTTCGCCGTGGTTCTTCTGGTTACGTATGTGCCGTGGCTTTCGACATTCCTACCGTCTTTGTTTAAATAGGAGGGAGCATGTGTTGGTATTGCGGATCGCCTGTTGTGGAAGCCGAGCCTATCGGACGCTCGTTTAGATGCGGCGTTTGCGGAAAAGACCTGCGCGTGTGCAGGCATTGCAAATTCTTTCTGCCAAAAAGCCATGAGTGCGCTGAAAGCGGCGCCGAGAATGTCTCTGACAGGGAACGGGCGAATTTTTGCGATTGGTTCGCGCTCGATCCGAAATTCCGCTCGGCGAGCGCGGCTTCGTCGGCGGCTTCCGATTCGACTGCGGCGCGAGCGGCGTTTGACAATTTGTTTACATGAAGAAGGGCGGCGTTGCAAACCCGCCTTTGGCGCCGCAGGGAGCGCGGCCCCTCACAAATACCGCTTTGGCTCTTCGCCATGCACCAGCGCGTACAGCTCAACCAAGCCTTTTGCGGGGCTTGCCGAAATCTTGCCGAGGAGCACCTCTTCTATCTGGAAAAGTCCAACCTCGCTTGACATTTCAACCTCAATGCGTATGGGGTGTTCCTCTCCCTTCAAAATACGAACATTTTCAATGGAATTGGCTGAATACCGGTGGATGTCCCCCACTTTCGGCGCGCCGGCAAGAAACATGGGGATGCGGGCGCGTCCCTTGGTCATATCACAGCCGTCCGCAATGAGAACGATACCGGCTTCCAGGGAATAGACCGAGCGGTTGCCCATATGTCCGGCAATCGCTTCCAGCGCGAGAGAACGGATCGCAACCCGCCTTTGTATGTCGCTTTCCGAAAATTCTTTGGCGAGGATTCGGTCGAGGATGGGGTACGCCATATACGCGCTATGCAGCTCATGATCATGGCGTCCCACACTCATGCCAATGTCATGCAGAAAACCGGCAAGCAACACCGCAATAAGGCTGTCTTCAAACGTACCGGCTTCTTCACGCTCAAGACTCATCTTGACATTCGCGTCCCTCAGAATTTTCAACATAAAGAGCGCGTTCAAGACCACGGTTCTCATATGAACCGGGCCATGATCGTTGTAGCTTAGCCGTTTTATTGAGACACTGTTGCCGTATTCCTGCACAGCCTGAATTTCGGCGTCCTTGATGACGAGTTTCGCAATATTCACGACTTTTCCTGAAAGGTTGAAGCCTTCAATGGTGTCAATGATTTTGTTGTCTATGTTTATTTCTTTCGGCGATTTCATACTATGGTTTTCCTATGCGGGTAACAGGCCAATACCGGAAAAGCGCGGCGCCCTTGATGCGTTTAAGCGGAGCCGGTCCCCATGTTCGTGAATCATTAGTGTTGCTCCTGTCGTCAGAGAGAAGAAAATATTCATCCTCCCCCAAGACAAACGGATCAATGCTGCCGGAGAAAGGAAGCGACCTGTCCCACAGAGCTGGCGACTGGGGAATTATCACCTCATAGCGCCGTTCAGACGACTCAAATTCGGTGATCCAGTACGGACTGTCCTTTTTTTTCACGCGGGCCACAAAATTGGTCATGGACACCTCGTCGCCGGGCAGGGCGAGGACTCTTTTTAAGTAAAGAAAGTTTTCTCTTTCACTCATGCTGGAGCGTTGGAATGTCCAGAAACGGATAAAACCGTCAAGAAATTTCATAAAAATATCGCGTTTGTCTTCGGAGCCCATATCAATAAGTACAATATCGCCCCTCTGCAACTCAGGGGTATAAAGCTCATAAGAAGAAAAAATAAAACGATCTTTCGCGTGTACGTCCGGCTGCATGCTGTCGCTCATAACGACTCGCATTGAAAAAAGGAAAGAAGTGAAAGATACGTAAACGACAAAAAAGACCGCGATGCATACCAACACAACGTGCAGCCGCCGCCGGTATTTTTTTTCTTCTTGATATGAATACAATGAACGTTTTTTCATGCTTTGTCCGCCAATTTACCGGATGCCCCCTATACGGGCAAGCGGCCAATAAATAAACGCGCCCTGTCCGAGCGCCTTGCTGGCGCGTATGGGACCGAAATAGCGCCCGTCCCGCGAATTGTCGCGGTTGTCCCCCAGCGGGAAAATGCCGCCTTCCGGTATATACCAGCCTAAATCATAGCGGCTTAAAAGAGTCCGGTACCGGATGTCATCGGGTTGAGCCGAACGCAAAAGCGCGAGCCGCGCCCGGTCATAGGCGAGGTAGTCGGGATTGTATATGCCGTCAAGGCTATTCGCTTCCTCAAACACCCGCAGAGGGGCCCTCATGTTCAAATCATCGTATGCCGCCGCCTTGCCTGCGGCTATTAACACGGGGTAATCCTCTTGCGCCATCAAGCGGCTCAAACGATGGGAGCGTCCTATGGCTTTATTGTAATCCTCTTCGGAAATCCATTCATCTGTACCGGCAAACCGTATGTAAAAGTCGCCGTTCCGCATTTTAAACCAATCTTTCCCCATACCGGCGGCGCGTTTTATCAGGAACTGCGCCTTGGGGTCGCCGGACTCATCCACGTCAATATTGACAAGAGATATGGTGAGCATATAAATGACGCGCTGGGCGATGTCAAACGCGGTTCCACGCGAAATGTACGAAGGGTTTTCGAAAATGACAATATCGTTCCGCTTGGGCTTTATGGGACTTGGAATTTTAGCGAGACCGGGCAACAATTCAGGTCCGAAAATAAATTTGTTGACAAATATCCTGTCTTTGACAAGCAACGTGTCGATCATCGAACCGGAAGGTATTTCATACGCCTGAAAGAAGTACTGATTGATGATGAGCACCATGCAGGCTGCCCAAATGAAAGCTTCTATCCAATCAAGAACCGGATTTTTTCCCCGCTGTTTTTCCCGTTTTATCCGCCTTCTCATGTTGCGGCGGGTGAGAAACGCCTCCGTAATTATTTGCAGACGATCAAAAAAATCGGGTTTCGCCGTTTTATCCATAGCACATCCGTTAGTTTATTTTAGTACACTTATTTAACCTATTCCGCCGCTATGCGCCGCTTGGCGCCGCTATCGCATTTTGAGGCGAGGCAGTGTAGCGTTATCATACGCGGTCTTGAAGAAATTGTCAATGGGAGCCTTTTTCAAAAGTCGGTTTGCAAACCTTCGCTTCGATGAAAAAGGCTGGATATCAGCGCGTCAGCGCACTAAAATCGCCCATTCGACCGCAAGTTGGCGCAATTCATAAGAAGTGGCGCAATGGAGCTTGAGTTTGATGTTTTCCTTGTGGGTGTCTATGGTTTTTGTGCTTAAATTGAGTTTGTTCGCTATTTCTATGGTGCCAAGCCCCTTGCCGATAAGGGTGAAAATCTGAACTTGCCGGTTGGAAAGTCTTTGTACGCAGGCGAATTTGTTTTGACTGTCCTTAATGTTCCCGGTATTGAGCGCCTCGGCAATGCGTTTGCGCTCGCTGTCGCTTAAATACACCTTGCCCGCAATAACAGCTTTAATGGCGTCAAGCACCTTGTCCGCGGCTTCGTCTTTCATAATGTAGCCCTGCGCTCCCATGCTCAAGATGCGCTCGGAATAATACCGCTCGTCGTGCATCGAAAGCACCAAAATGGCGATGCCGGCGTCAAAGGATTTTATAGCGGGGATTATATCCATGCCGTTTTCATCGCCCAAATCAAGATCAAGCATCACCAGATGCGGTTTTTCAGAGCGCAAAATTTCCAGCGCCTCGGCGGAATTTTTCGCCACTCCGACAACATGATAAACAGGGCGGCTTCCTATTAAAGAGGCGAGTCCCATACTGAATAAAGGATGATCGTCGACTATGAGAATGTTCGTTACAGGCATGGTACTATGATAATTATGAGCGTGTACAAAAGCAATAAGAGATTTTACCGGTTTCAATCAAACCGGATTGGGTGGAGGCGCTTTAATGCCTGATATTTAATTTACTTAATAGAAAAGTGTGAAGAAAGGTAATAAAATAGTTAATATAGAATAATTTTTTAACTAATCAAATATGGCAAATGGCATCATAAAATCTACAGTAATGGTTAGCGAGAGGATTAGCTAATGTCATCATGAAGGATGCTCATATTGACAAGAAGCGGTGATAAAAGAAGAAGTCAATTATGACTAAATTAAGAATGGAGATTTTGCAAGAGAAGCTGAGCATATATATCTTGCCTATGACCGATCCTTCCGCTCCATTTTGACATCATACTACTATCTCTATCCCCCACTGAAAAATCTATGGATGAAGTTGAAACCATCAAATTTATTTGACATCTAACCAGAATAAGAATATATATGAATCATACGGGCGCCACTTATTGCGCTTATGAAGCGGCGCAGAGGGTGATTAGTGGCGGCGGTAAATAAACTTTAACACAAGAATGACATTGAGCGCCATGCTTGTCTGGCATATGGCAAAGGCTATGAAAAATTTTTGCGTTTTGCGATATTATATGTATAGGAAATATTATTGTGGCAGGTGTTTTCGGCGGTTCAATTGCGAGTGTTCTCCCTCAAAAAGATATTCCAACGCCTCTATTGGCTTTAAGTCTATTTTAAGCGTTATATTGTATCTATAATAAGCGACAAAAAGAAAATCAGCGTTAATGAATAGAGGCGAACGCCGGGTATAGGGCGCCGGCGATGATTTTTTTCTTTGAGCCTGCGGCGCTATTTGCTCAAAACTTAACCATGCATTATTCAAGCGGATATAGTCAATGAATGATTTTTCTATGGCGGAACATTTAACGGCTTAAATTCTTTAGAGCGGAATACGAACAACTATTTTGAAGTACATGAAGGTATATCTGAAAGGTAGATATATTGGTGAAAATATTTTTTCTATTGCTCAAGAGGGCTAAAAACTCCGCATACAAGCGGAACGGATAACGCCTTATCCGATAGAATAGCGCTCTTAACAAAAGGAGAATGCGCTATGTCCTTTCCAGACCTTCTTTACGCAAAACCACGTGATTGCCTTTGACCTCTTGTCAAAAATCGCAAAATATGCCATAGTTCGCTATGGAAATTCGTTCAATCTTTCGCAATATATCCCCCATTGATCACCGGTATTCGATTTCGGAAAAAGACCTGTTTGACGCGCTTGCGCCCTGGATTTCAGAGGAAGCGTCCATTAGGGCGTGCGTCAAGGCGGAGACAGCCCTTGTCATCGCCCACCTTGCGGCGCGAGGCACTTTGACGCCCGTGTTGCGAGCCGCGCTTGAAAAAGCTGGAGACAGCGTGGAACCAGAGGAAGTGTACGCTGAGGAAGAGAAAACACGGCACAACATACGGGCACTGGTGAATGTACTGAAAAAAAAGGCGCCGTTTGGAACCGCGCCGCTTGTGCATCTGGGCGCGACCAGCGTTGACATACTGGATACAAGCCTTTCCTACCGCATGAAACGTGTTACGCAAGAGGTCGTACTGCCGAATCTGAGAAAACTGGAGCGGTCGCTCTGCGATTTCACGGAAAAAGAGGCTGAAACTCCGCAGGTCGGGCGCACCCACGGGCAACACGCGGTGCCGATTACCCTGGGGTTTGCCATAGCCGAATATGTTTCCCGGCTTGGCAAGTCCATTCTGGAAATTGAGAAGCGTTCAGCGGAACTCAAGGGCAAGCTCGCGGGCGCCACAGGCGCGTACAACGCGACGGCAATGATAGTCAAAGACCCGGAAGCCCTGGAAAAAATCTACCTCGCCGAACTGGGGCTTGAACCGTCCGAACACGCCACCCAACTTGTGGAGCCTGAATACCTCTTGCGGCTTCTTCTGGAATTCAACACCGCGTTCGGCGTCATCGCAAACCTCGCCGACGATCTCCGCAATCTTCAGCGCAGCGAGATCGGTGAATTGAAGGAAGGCTTCGCGTCGGAACAGGTTGGATCTTCCACCATGCCGCAGAAACGCAATCCGTGGAACAGCGAACACGTCAAAAGCCTGTGGAAGGCGTTTATGCCCCGCGTACAAACTTTTTTTATGGATCAGATAAGCGAACACCAGCGGGATCTCTCCAATTCGGCGAGCCAGCGGTTCATGGCGGATTATGTCGCCGGCTTTTGCATGGCTGTCAGCCGCATGACCAGCGTGGTGGAAGGGCTTGGCGTTGACCGGGAGCGCCTGTTGTCAAACCTGCGCGGCGGCGGCATTCCGGGCGGCGTCATGGCCGAGCCGGCGTACATCCTGCTTGCCGAAACCGGCGTTTCGGACGCCCATGAGATTGTCCGCAGGATCACTCTGTCCGCCGAAAAAGAAAAGACGAGTTTTGCGGATGCTCTGGCGAAACAGCCGGATGTTTTGGAGCGCATCGGCGGGAAACTCGCGGAGCTGGGGCGGATTCCGTCAAAAGAAGACGCGCTTTCGTTCTTTGGGCAGCCCGAACGGTACTGCGGGCTTGCTTCGGAAAAAGCGAAGGCGCTTGCCAAAAAGTACCGGAACTTGATGAACGTGTAACGTATGAGGCTTTCCCAAAAACTGTCGCTCCGCGCGTTTTGGGAAAGTCCATATAGATAGGAGGAACAATATGTTTACCGAAGCCTATTCTTATGATGATGTGCTTCTGTTGCCCGGGTATTCCGACATTCTGCCCAAGGACTGTGATGTGCGGACTACATTATGCGCCGATGTGAAACTGAATGCGCCTGTCATTTCAGCGGCAATGGATACAGTTACCGAAGAAAAGCTCGCCATAGCCATCGCTCTTGAAGGCGGAAGCGGGGTCATTCACCGCAACCTGAGTCCGGAGCGTCAGGCGCAACAGGTCGCCAATGTCAAACGGTACCTCAACTGGATCATAGACACGCCGGTTACCGTAGGCGCCGAGGCGCTGGTCAAAGATATTAAGGTGATGATGGAGAGATTCAACGTGTCTGGAATGCCGGTCGTTGATAAGAACGGTACGCTTCTTGGCATCATCACGAGCAGAGACCTGCGTTTTTGCAAAGACGACTGGCTTCCTGTTGTCGACGTGATGACCCAGAGAGTGATCGTTGAGGAAGGTGATCCGTCTGTCGCAAGCGCACGGGAGAAATTCGACAAACACCGTATCGAAAAATTGCCGGTGGTGGATGATCAGGGACGGCTCACCGGGTTGATCACCGTGAAGGACATGGAAAAGCACGCCAACTTCCCGCTTGCGGCGACCGATAAAACCGGACGGCTCATCGTTGGCGCCGCAGTGTCTCCGCAGGATTACACGGCGCGTATGCCGCTTCTTAAAAACGCCAAGGTCGATTATGTTGTGCTTGACACGGCGCACGGGGACTCGAAAAACGTGTGCGACGCGGTGAAAGGCATAAAAGATCGCTTCGGCGTCCCGGTTGTCGCCGGGAATGTCGCGGCGAAAGACGGAACGCGGCGGCTCCTTGAAGCCGGGGCGGACGCCATAAAGGTGGGCGTTGGGCCGGGATCGATCTGCACCACCCGCATTGTGGCGGGTGTGGGCGTCCCCCAATTCACCGCAGTGTGGGACTGCGCCGAAGAAGCCGCGTCGTACAATATTCCGGTTATCGCGGATGGCGGAATCAAATTTTCGGGCGACATCACCAAGGCAATCGGCGCAGGCGCAAACCTCGTGATGATAGGCAACCTGTTCGCCGGCTTGAAAGAAGCGCCCGGACGGGAAATCATCTACGATGGTCGCATCTACAAGGAATACCGCGGCATGGGCAGCCTCGGCGCTATTAAAGACGGCGCGGGCGACCGGTACCAGATTTCCAAGGATGAAAGCCCGGTGCCGGAAGGCATTGAAGGGCGGGTGCCGTACAAGGGCGAATTGCGGAACTACCTGCATCAACTCGTATCTGGTTTGCGCAAGGGCATGGGGTATTGCGGGTGCAAAAACATTGATGAATTGAAAAAGTACCACAAATTCGTGAAGATTACGGCCGCCGGTCTCAAAGAAAGCCATACACACGATGTTACCATTACGCAGGAAGCGCCGAATTATTCGAGGGGATAGGAAATGGCTATAGCGCGACATATACAGAACAGCCTTGCGTCGTCTTCCGCGATCAGGAAGCTGTTTGAAGAAGGATCTGCGTTGAAAAAACAGTACGGCGCTGACAAGGTTTTTGATTTTTCCATTGGAAACCCCGATGTTGAGCCTCCGTCTGCGTTTCACGAGGTTTTTCTGCGCCTTGCCAAGGAAGACGCCAAAGGATCGCACGGATACATGCCGAACGCCGGGTTTCCGGACGTACGGGAAAAGATAGCGCGGAAAGCCGGGCGCGAGCATAATGTCGACTTGGACGGCAGCCATGTGGTGATGGCGGTCGGGGCTGCCGGCGGACTTAACGCGGTGTTCAAAGCCATCCTCAATCCCGGAGACGAGGTCATTGTACCAACGCCGTACTTCATGGAATACCGCTCATACGTATCGAACCACAATGGCGTACTCGTTGAAGTTCCCACAACGGATGACTTTAACCTTGACATCAACGCGATACAGGCAAAGTTGACGCCGGAAACAGCGGCGATTCTCATCAACTCGCCGCACAACCCAACCGGACGCATCTATCCTGAACAAACCATCGCGGCGTTGGCAACCGCGATTACGAATCACGGCAAAGCATGTGGACGCTTCCCGTACCTTGTCGCCGATGAGCCGTACCGCGAAATCGCGTACAACACGGTTGTTCCTCCCGTACTTTCCGCCTACAGCGAATCTATTGTCGTGTCTTCCTATTCAAAGAGCCTTTCGCTGCCGGGCGAGCGCATCGGATACATCGCGGTGAGTCCAACCATTTCCGATAAAAACGATGTGATGAACGCTTTGATATACGCCACCCGCATACTCGGATTTGTGAATGCGCCCGCGCTTATGCAGCGCATTGTCGCGGAACTCGCCGAAGCGCGGGTTGATGTGGATGTATACGCCCGCAGGCGCGACGCTTTTAAGCGTACGCTTGACGACGTGGGGCTTGCATACGCGGAGCCGGAAGGCGCGTTTTACCTGTTTGTCAAAGCGCCGGACAAGGCTGCCGGAGATGACGTGAAATTTTCGGATCGCCTCAAGAAACACCTGATACTCGGCGTTCCGGGATCAAGTTTCGGCAAACCTGGCTGGCTCCGTTTCGCCTATTGTGTTGATGAAAAAATCATCCGCGCATCGGTGGGCGCGTTCAAGAAGGCGATGGAGACGCTTTAGATGTCAACAAGTTAAAAATTTTGTCCGCAGATTGCGCCAATTGGCGCAATCCGTTGAACCTTTGGCTCGCGCTTTTTAATGGGTAGAATTTATTATAATAACGTGATACACTGTTATCCGTAAACAAATGCAGATTAAACCGATTGGATAAGGAGCGGCGTTCATGCGCGTATCATCTCTATTGTACATGCCCCCCCCCCCCCCCGAAGACCATTCTCTATAAAGCGTTCGGGCGTGGCGGAAACTCTTTTGCTGGTTACCCATTATTTTCCTGAGATTTTCGCGCGGACGACCGGGAAAGCGCTGTCTGCAACACTGTAAAGGCAGAGCGGAGCGTTGGCTAAAACATGAATATGAATACCTATTGCATCTTCTGTAGAACCGGATTTGAAAATCAAGTTGAAGCGTTTTTGAAAAAAAACGGGCTTGCCGTCATCTCTTCAATTGTCGAGCGGAATGTGATGAAACACAGGAAGCCGCATAAAGAGTTTCGTCCGCTCATTCCCGGATATGTGTTTTTTGAAAGTGACAGTGAACCGGCTTGGATGGAATTAAGGCAATCTGAATATATATTTTATCCGCTTCGCTATGCTGATAATCAAGCGAGGCTGCGTGGCAAGGATTTGGAATTTGTACGGTGGTTAAAACGGCATGATGGAGCAATCGGGATTTCCAAGGCGATGCAAGCTGGAAACAGGGTAAGGATACTAGACGGACCCTTAAAAGAATATGAAGGAAGGATAACAAAAATAAACAAACGGCAAAAATGCGCTGAAATAGAAATTGGCGCGGAAACCATTGTGAGGAAAGTGTGGCTGAATTATGAAATTGTTGGAATAGAAATAATAGGCGATATCCAAAGATCGGCGCCGGAGGGCGTTTGCGCTCAAACTTCTTGATCATCCCGCCTGCTTTGACATTCACGCCAATCTGATTGAACCGTTGTGTACTGTTGACGATGGCGCCTGTACAGGCGTTCCGTATTGCAACTTGACGAGGAATGCTATACGTCTGATATTGCGGCAATAATACTTACGGAAAAATTTACTGTCAATGACAGTTGCAATGGATGTGGGGCTTGTAGAAATGTTTGTCCAATGAAAAACATCAGCGGGACCGGAAACCCTGAATACCTTAATAAATGTGAGTTTTGCCTTGCATGTGTACACCTTTGCTCCAAAAATGCGATACATCTAAAGAGCGAAAAAAGCGGGAAACGGTTTATTAATCCGCATATAAAATTATCGGAAATAATTAAAGCAAATAAACAAGTGTAAATTGTAAAGAACGCCGCCTGACAGGTCTGTTACACTTTTGGCATAAAGTCCCTCGGACTCCGCAACGGACCAGTCTCGCTCCCGCAGAACGATGCCGACGTATAGCCGCAGTCCGAAGGGTCGCAAACCAAAGATTTGCAAACCACAGTCGCTACAATCGAAACATAGACGCTATTTTCAGTGCGCGGCGCGTCATCCGACGTATTCGGCGCATGCAAACGCGCTGTGGTTGTGAATGCTCTCAAAATTTTCAGCTTGAACGGAAAAACGGGGAAATTTCTTGATGTCCCGTATGCTTATGTATACGTCTCTCACCACATCTTCAACAAATTTCGGGTTGTCGTAGGCGCGTTCGGTGATGAATTTCTCATCTTCACGTTTCAAAAGCGAATAGACTGGACTCGAAGCGGCTTTCTCCACAATGTCAATGACATCTTCTATCCAAAAGAAGGGACCCAATTCCAGTGTGACTTTCACGATTCCCCGCTGGTTGTGCGCTCCGCGCTCGCTTATGGCTTTTGAACATGGACACACGGTGGCGATTGGCACAGAAATCGACACGGTAAAATGCCTGTCATGCGCTTTGACCTCTCCCTGATAGCTGCACCGGTAGCTCATCATGCCTGGAAGCGTGGAAACGGGCGCGGTTTTTTCAAGGAAATACGGAAAATTCACGATGCCGAAGCTGGCTTCCGCGTCCAAGCCCTTGCGTATATCGGCGAGCATGTTCAAAAACATGGGCATCGTGAGATCGTTGCGGTACCGGTGAAAAATTTCGATGAACCTGCTCATGTGGGTTCCCTTGAAATGTTTCGGCACGTTCGCAAAGAGATCGACCGTCGCGGACGTATACTGCGCCTTATTTTTCTTGTCAAGCACACGGATAGGGTATTCAAGACCTTTGACGCCAACTTTGGCAAGGGGAATCTCCCGCGTATCGGCCTGATTCTGCACATCAAGCATCAAGCGTCTTCTCCGCCGCAGTCGCCACATTCTGCAAAAGCATGGCGATGGTCATGGGACCTACTCCGCCCGGCACCGGCGTGATGAACGACGCCTTGTGGGAAACCGCCTCAAAATCCACGTCCCCGCGCAACCGATAGCCTTTCTTTGCGGAAGCGTCGCCCACTCTGTTCACTCCCACGTCAATGACAACCGCGCCCTCTTTCACCATATCGCCGGTGATCAACCCGGCTTTCCCGACTGCGGCGATCAGGATGTCCGCCTGCCGCGTATGACGCGCCAGATCCTTTGTGCCGGTGTGGCAAAGCGTCACCGTCGCGTTGATGTCTTTACGGGTCAACAGAATGGACAGAGGTCTGCCGACAAGATTCGACCGCCCCACGATGACCGCATGGGCGCCGTTTAGCGGAATATTGAGCGTTTGTAGAAGCCGCATGACGCCATTCGGCGTACATGGCAGGAACCCGTCCCTGCCCAGAACCATGTTTCCCACGGAAATCGGATGGAAGCCGTCAACGTCTTTTTGAGGGGAAAGGGCGTCAATCACCCGATCTTCCCGCACATGCTTCGGCAGAGGAAGTTGCGCCAGAATTCCGTGAACCGCCGCATCCTCATTCAAAGCCGCAATGAGGGAAAGCAGTTCAGCCTCGGATGTATCCGCGCTCAAACGGAAGTCCTTGCTCGACATGCCCGCTTCCGCAAGAGCCTTCTCTTTGGCTGTAACATAGGACACGCTCGCCGGGTCTTCCCCCACCAGAATCACCGCCAAACACGGGACAATGCCTTTCACCCGCAACGCTTCCGTCCGTTTTTTCGCGTCTTCACGCACATATTGCGCTGTCATTTTGCCGTCAATGATCGTCATTGGCGTATGATAGCATGTTTTACGGACATAAACTACCCTGCGCCGCCGCTCGTTATAGATGAAACGCCTTGTTTGCATCTATTATAAAATTGGGTGTGATAAAAAAGGAAAATACAAGGAAAATATAAGAAATTTTTCATGGAGGCTTTTTGACAAAAAGAGAATTTTGATAAATGCGTATAAATATTTTAAACGGCTGCTTCCGATTTTGACAAACAAGATGCATTCGCTTCTTTAGTATAGATGCAAATCATCATTTATTTATATTTTCTTTAGTGTTTTAAGTGTTTTTATTGATAGAACAAGAATTTTAGCCTTCATTTTTTATAAATTTATGGAAAACCCAATAAAGAATCCCCGTGGCAAGCCGCAGGGTATAACCCTTTTTATAAGAATAAAAAATAAGCGCCGCTCCGCTTCATTGCCGCGATTATTTCAACTTCCGATCCGCCGCATACAGGGTTGTTATGCGGCGCCGCCGCTTTCTTCATAGTATCAGCAGACTGCTCCCCGCTCGGCGCGCCCTCGTCAGGGGAATCGATTGGAACAGCCTCACTTGATCATTATAAAAAATGCGACCTCGCTTGACGCCGGCTTCATGAGCGTAAAGACCAAACTGCCCGTCTTGTTTTGCCACGCGGCGTTTGACTGAACAACAAAGGTGTTTTCGAACATTTCAATACTATAATCGGTGTCTATGACAAGCGGGCCTTTTGATGGATAACTGTTGTTATATTTAAAAGACAGCCGCTGCCCTGTACGCGGATTGTCCATCCGCCAAATGTCAAAACCGGCGCATCTATATTCCGTACCGTTAATTGTGTCGGCTACGGTGTTGTCAAAAGAAAATACGCCTGACGGCTTTTCTTTCCCGCTGAAAATAAGCGCTTCCCCGTAGCGGGATAGAAGCTTTGCAAAATCCCACGCGCCACCCTGCGCCGCCGCTGGCAAAACCGCATTTACAGCGTCAACAACGGATTCTTCATTAACCTTGGAATTCGCCATCATTTCTTGTATCAGACGCGCCCCGCCGAAATTTCTTGTGAGATACGCGCCGAAAGCGTAGGAATTGGCGTATGAGTACAGCGCCTCCTCGTTTTTCAGCCACGTGGTGGGATCACAGTTTGAATATACGTTTAGAAACAGAGGCATCCTCTGGTTATACGGAAATTCGCTTTCAGCGACGCCGACCAATGGATCGATGATGTCTTCCGCAAGCATTGCGAGCATTTCATCGAACCATGTTTCTGAGGATAGCTTGAAACCGGATCGGATGGATTTCTCATTAAAATTGATCATGTGCTGAAATTCATGCGCCAGAGTCGAAATCGCCCCGTCCGGATACTTGTCGGCAAAATGCGCGTCAAGATAAAATATTTCGGCGGCATTGGTTTTCATCCCGGAACCATATATACGGTCAATTTCTGCCTGCGTATAAAAATCTTTTGCCCAGAAATAGCCGAAAACGCCGCTGGTCTGCTCGCGTTTATAATCGCCGTCAATATCATAGATGAGTATCTGAATCTTGGGATCTCCGTCCCGTCCTCCTCCTCCTCCGGGACCGCCGCCGTATTCATACCCAAAGATGGACGTCTCTTTTTGGTAAATAATGTCAAATTGAGAGGCGATGACTGCGGATTGCTCCCGCGTGATTTTGTTGTCATCGGAAGCGGATGCGGATTGCGTGAAATTTTCATCCGCAACCCACACGACGGCATACTCGCTCGCCGCCTGCAACACGGCGGATTTTTGCACCCACTTTCCAGACGTGTCTTCCACCCAAAACTGCCCCGTCGAACCGTCTTTCGTATATACCTTGAAGGCTACAGGCGCATCTTCCGCCGCAACGCGGGAAGCGCCGTTGGAAAGCGCTGGGGGCGGATTGCCATTGAATTGTTGCGCGGCAAGATGGTCGTACCGGACGCCTTCCGAGCCGTCCCCGGCGGCAAACACGCCGGAAGCCGCGCTCCGTCCCTGGGAAGCCTCCGACGGCCGCGCTGAATATTCATTGGAAACGGCGTATCCCGTCTGCCCTGCCGGGACGCGGGCGGCGGCGTATTTCACCAGATAGACGCTCTTGTTTTCCAGATTGTCAATGCGTACGGATACCGAACCCGACACATCGGAGAAATCAATTTCAGAAACTGGAGTACTGTTGTCGATTGACATTTCCTTATCGGAAGAGAGGTTGGAATCCGGCGGCGTCTCAAAATCCAAAATAGAACATGACGCGACATACGCGGCGACAAGCGCGACTATAACAAGCGCCGCTATTCTCTTTACCATAGTTATAATATAACGCATGACTCCGCGCTTGTCAAAGGCGAAAGTTCCATAGAATCATCCAAAACCGGATATCGCTCAAATTTTACATGAAAAAGAGCGCACATCAGGCGAGAGTCTTCGCAATGTCAACAAGGCGAGAAATTTTGTCCACGAAAATTCGTAGGATATTGGTTTCATCTTCGATTGCCTTGTTGACAGCGGCAAGCTTCTGTTTCGGCGCATTCGGCGGCTTTTGAACGAAAAATTCGACGCCACAACGCGCCAGTTTGATTGAGAAAAGATGCGGCATGCTTTATCATATAAAAATCATATATTGGGACTGCGGCAATGGGGCGCTTGATTTCTATGGCGCTTGGCGTCATTTCATAGCGTTTCTTTGTGATCCTATTGTCTTTGCCTCTTTATCGCACTTTGCGGATCGCCACTCAATCTTTATATCATATTTATTAGGAAAACAATCTTTTTTATGCAATTTGGATATTTTGCGTTCAATATCCTAAAAATTTCTTTTATCGTGGAGGATTCGCCGCAATCCGCCGGTCATTGTAAAACATACATTTCTGCCATTATATTCTCATTTGTCACTATATTTTCCGGCGTTTTACAAAAATTCAAGCGAAGTCTGCTGGCGCCGGTGTATCCCCGCGCCCAGTCTTGACGCGCTTACGCGTCCGGCTTAACAATCGATCCGCCCTCCTTGTTTCAAAAAATTATATACTATTTGCTTGCCATGCGGGGTTAAAATTGATTCAGGATGAAACTGTACGCCGTACACCGGACGCTCGCGGACTCGCACCGCCATAACCTCTCCTTCGCCGGTATGCGCCACAACCGCGAGAGTTTCCAGCGGGATGGTGGCGGGATCAGCGGCAAGCGAATGGTACCGCGCCGCCTGAATAACCGGCGGCAGCCCCGCAAACAGCGGGCAGTCCGCGTCAAGCGCAACTGCGGACGTTTTTCCGTGCATCAAGGTTTTGGCATAGGTTACGGTCGCCCCGAACGCTTCGCAGATCACCTGATGCCCAAGACATACTCCCAAGAGGGGAATTTTTCCGGCAAACGTGGAAACAACCTCGCCGCAAACGCCTGCGTCGGCAGGTTTTCCAGGTCCCGGAGAGATGACAATGTGGCTGGGATGTAAAACCACGATATCGGCGAGCGATATTCCGTCATTGCGGACAACCTTGACATCGGGATTGAGGGAGCCTATAAGCTGATACAGGTTGAACGAAAAGCTGTCATAATTGTCGATAAGCAAAATCATGCGCGTCCTCCATTTGTTTGTTCCAGAGCCTGAATAACCGCCCGCATTTTATTTTCACATTCGGCGAATTCCGTTTCAGGCGCACTGTCAGCCACGATTCCCGCGCCGGATCGGACGAACACTTTGCCGTTTTTCTTGAACACCAGCCGAATGGCGATGCAGGCGTCCATGTTTCCCGAAAAGTCGATGTATCCGACAGCCCCGCCGTAAATTCCCCGTTTGGCGCTTTCCAACTCATTGATGATCTCACAGGCGCGGATTTTCGGCGCGCCGGAAAGCGTGCCTGCGGGCAACACCGCGCCGATTGCGTCAAGGGCGGTCTTGCCGCGCTGGATCGTTCCCCTGACCGTGGATCCGATGTGCATGACGTGGGAAAACCGCTCCACTGATAAATATTTTGCCACAGACACCGAACCGAATTCGCTGATGCGCCCGATGTCGTTCCTGCCCAGATCCACCAGCATATTGTGTTCTGCAAGCTCTTTGGGGTCGGCGAGCAGTTCCCGTTCCAGCGCGGCGTCTTCTTCCGGCGTTTCTCCCCGCCGCCGTGTGCCGGCAAGCGGAAATGTCCAGAGCGTACCTTCGTACAGCTTTACGAGCGTTTCAGGAGACGCGCCCGCGACTTCAATGTCATCGCTTGAAAGGTAAAACAGATAGGGCGACGGGTTAATGTCCCGAAGCGCCCGGTAGGTGTCAAACAGACTTCCTTCCGCGTCAGCCTCAAGCCGGTTGGAAAGCACGGCCTGGAAAATATCGCCTTCCCGAATATGCTCCTTGATCTTCTCCACCATGCTACAGTAACGCCGCTTGTCAAACAAGGCGCGAAAAGGAGATTTGAGCGTGAGCGGCTTGACTGCGGCGCGGTTCCCCTCTTCGATGAGCCGCGCCATTTGGTCGAGTTCCACGCGGGCTTTGCGGTAATTTTCTTCAAGCGCGTCTGTTTTGATGTTTACGATGAGGATGATCGTTTCTTTAAGCCGGTCATAGGCGATGACCTTGTCAAACAGCATTAAATCAACGTCTTTGAAACGCTCTGCGTCACACTCTGCGTCACACTCTGCGCCACGCTCTGCGCCTTCCGCGTCCATGCGCAGAGACGGCTCGCTGTATTTGATGTAGTCGTAGGAAAAATAGCCGACAAGACCTCCGGTAAACGGCGGAAATTCCGGCGGAAGTTCCCGCGACGGAGGAGCGGCGTTTTCTCGTAAAATCTGTTCAATATACACGGCGGGGTGAGCGGCGTTCAGCGTGAGATTGACGCCGTTTTTTATGCTCACGGCATTCCCGCTCGCGGTAATTTCGAGTTTGGGATCATAGCCCAAAAATGTATAGCGTCCCCATTGCTTTGAGTCCTCGCAACTTTCCAGCATAAAGCATTGGCGGCTTATGTTTTTGAGAATCAAAAAAATATCGGACGCTTCCCGCTTTCCCGCCGGAAGACTCGTCAAAACCGGAACCCGCTGATAATTTTCGGCAAATTTCAGCGCCGCTTCCAAACATGGCTGGCACTCCATACGCTCCTCTTCTTCACAACATGACAGTATAGTTCGAGCCAACGCGGAACACCGCCGACACACATGCCGTTGGCATATTCGCGCCTTAAAACCGGCTCTAAAAAACTATGTTTCTTTATATAGAAATATTGCGATTGTGTCAAGACGGTTTGCTGTCTTTTTTTAGAAAAACGTCAAATTTTAGCGGAGCGATGTTTAAAAAAGGCGGAATGGATGCGCCTGATTCGGCGCGTGATTCGGCGGGAACGTTTCATTGCGGAAACCGCCCGCCGGTTTTCACTTCATCCGAAATACGCCTTCGCGTTCCCAAAGGAGATGTTTTTCACAATAGCCGACAGCGCGTCCATATCAGCGGGATACTCACCGTTTTCAACCCACGTTCCTATCAAGTTGCAGAGGATGCGCCTGAAGTACTCATGCCTCGGATAGGAGAGGAAACTCCGCGAATCCGTGAGCATGCCTACAAAGGCGGATAAAAGCCCCACATCGGCAAGCGCCTTGAGTTGTTCTTCCATGCCGTTGCGATGATCGCAGAACCACCACGCGGACCCAAGCTGCATTTTTCCCCTGACGCCTTCGCGGTTTTCCGGTTTGGAAAAACTATCCTGAAAACCGCCCATGATTGTCGCAAGCGGGTAGTAGTCTTTTGGATTGAGCGTGTACAGGACGGTTTTTGGCAACGCGCCATTTCGCTCCATAAGATCGAGCAGTCCGGCGAGGTTCGCGCTTACCTGCCGATCATGAACCGCGTCATAACCGGCGTCGGGTCCAAGCCGTTTCAGCATACGGGAATTGACGCTTCTGATAGCGGCGATGTGCAGTTGCATAGCCATGTTGTGTTTCGCATATATGCGGGCAAGTTCCGCCAATACCTTTGTTTTGTATGCATCGACGGTTGTTTGGTCAACCGGTTGACCCGCGACACCCGCCTGAAAAGCCTTTTCGATTGTTTCGTCATCCGCAGGCGCAAACGGCGGATATTCAAGCGCGTGATCCGAAGCGCGGCAACCATGCGCCGTGAAGAATTCCACGCGGTTTTCAAGGGCTTTAACCAGATCGGAAACCGAGCGTATTGGTGCGCCGCTTGTCGCGGATAATTTCTCCACATATTCAGCAAACCCCGCTTTATCAATATTGAGCGCCTTGTCGGGTCTGAAAGAGGGGATGACCCTGGTTTTTATCGCCCCGATGGGAGCGGTTCCCTCGGCGATTGCCTTGTGATGTTCAAGGGAATCAATGGGATCGTCTGTGGTGCCGACCGTGTGAACGTTGAATTTTTCAAAGATGCCCTTGACCGACAAGCTGTCCTCTGTAAGCGCGGCATTGGCTTTTTCCCAGATTGCGGGAGCGGTTTTTGCTGTGAGCGGCTCACGGACGCCGAAGTACCGTTGCAATTCAAGGTGAGTCCAGTGGTACAGCGGATTGCCGATAAGGCGCTCCACAGTTTTCGCCCACACGATGAATTTTTCATAATCGGACGCGCCGCCGGTGATGTAATGCTCATCGAATCCCATAGCCCGCATCATGCGCCACTTGTAATGATCGCCTGAAAGCCATATCTCCGTAAGATTGGCGAAGCGTTTGTTTTCCGCTATCTGAGACGGCGTCAAATGACAGTGAAAGTCATAAACCGGTTCGTTCTTCGCCTCTTTGTGGTACAGAGAACGGGCGGTCTCCGTTTCCAGTAAAAAATCATCGTCCAAAAAAAGTTTCATTTCTTCCTCCTAAAGCGTGACGCCATTTTTAAAAATGGCGATTTCACGGTAATTGTTGAGTTCGTTTCTCGTTACTATAGTACCATTGACTGTATCCAATAGCAAGTGAAATAATTCGTCCCTGACGGCGTTCACTGGCTCAGAAAGCATCCTTCCCGCGTCAAAGTCAATCCACGCGGGTTTTTTGCGCGCCAGCGCCGAATTGCTGGCGATTTTAAGGGTTGGAACAGGCGCGCCCAACGGAGCGCCGCGTCCTGTGGTGAAAAGGATCAGGTGTGCGCCCGCAGCGGTCATTGCGGTGGTGGAAACAATATCGTTGCCCGGTCCTTCCAGCAGGACAAGCCCTTCTGCGTCGGGCGGCAACCGCTCGCCGTAACGGTACACGCCCCGGACTATCGCTGAGCCGCCCTTTTGCACGCAACCGCAGGACTTGTCTTCAAGCGTGCTGATGCCGCCGGCTTTGTTGCCGGGCGAGGGATTTTCATACACGGTTTGGTTATGGGATCGAAAATACTCCTTAAAGCCGTTGATAAGGCGCACTGTTTTATCGAAAACCTCTTTGGTTTCACACCTGTCCATGAGCATCCGCTCGGCGCCGAACATCTCCGGCGTTTCGGTGAGGATGACGGACGCGCCCATGCCGGTGAGCATGTCGCACAGCCGCCCTACAAGGGCGTTCGCCGTAATGCCGGAAAACCCGTCCGAACCGCCGCATTTCATGCCAACGACAAGGGACGAAACCGGCGTTTTTTCCCGTTTCGCCTGCTCCGCGTATGATACAAGCTCCCTGATCATTGCTTTGCCATCGGCGATTTCATCTTCGCTTTCCTGCGTTACGAGAAACCGGATGCGGCGGGGGTCTTCCGCGTATTCGTCGAGAGCTTCCTTGAAACGCCCAATGGTGTTGTTTTCACAGCCCAGGGAAATCACCAGAACGGCGCCGGCGTTGGGGTGTTTCACCAGATCCGCAAGAATAGCGCGGGTCGCCTCGTGATCGCCGCCCATTTGGGAACAGCCGTAGGGATGAGTCCACGCAAATACGCCGCCGATGTTCCGATCCGCATATTCGCGGCTTGCCCATGAAGCGAGCGTTTCGGCGGCGCCGTTCACACAGCCGACCGTTGGAACGATCCACACCTCGTTGCGGACGCCGATGCGCCCGTCGCGGCGTTTGAAGACTTTTATTTCGGGCGCGGCTGGGGACGCTAATGCGTCCGACGCATTTGAGTCCATAAGCGCTTTCGCGCCCGCGCCTTGCCGGGAAGCGATCTGCGGCGGCGTCCAATGATATTCAGGCGTTTCGGCAAGCAAGGTTTGAATGTTGTGGGTATGAACATGGGCGCCCGCCGGTATGAATTGAGACGCTTTGCCGATGGGATGCCCATATTTGACAATTTTTTCGCCCTGCTCAATGTCTTTCAGCGCGATCTTGTGTCCGCCTGGAATGTCATCCACGCAGACAAGCGGCGCCCCGGCGAAATCGCCGCCAGTGGCGTCTTCGTTGGCGGCGATTTCCCCTTTTTCAAGCGGTTTCAGCGCGACCGCAACGGTGTCAAGCGCATGAATGCGAATTATTTTCGCGGCTTTCGAGCTTTCCATTTTTTCCATTAAGCCGCAACCTTCTCAAGTTCCGCTCTCACGCCATTTTTCCACATGCCTTCAAGATGGGCGGCCACCGCGTCCTCAAGTTCCGGTATGGCGCTGAGGTCTTCGCCCCACCAGTCTGCGAATGAAAGCGCCGCGTGGGCTATAGTCCGTGCGCGAGGCGCGAGCGTGTCAATCGCGCCGTTTTCCTTGTAGATCTCCGCAAAGCGTTTCAGTTCTTCTTCGTTGTCTTTTATGGGATAAGCTTCTCTCGCAGCGCGGATTCCCGTCATTTCGCCGTTCACAAGCGTCCCGTTGTAGAATGCAATCAGCGCCGCCAACGAGAACGTGAGGATTTTCGGCAGCTTCCCTTTTTCTTGAATATACGCCTTGAGGGACGGGAGGCACCGCGTTTTGAATTTGGAAATTGAGTTAAGGGTGATGGAAAGCAAAAGGTGCCTGATATAGGGGTTGGCGAACCGATCAAGCACGTCATTCGCATACCGGATCAATTCGGTTTCGCTCCCCTCCATAGAAGGAATGATTTCCTCAAAAATTCCCTTTTTCATATATGTCGAGACAAGCGTATCCTTGCAACACTCCTCCACCGTATCAAGCCCCAAGAGGAAAGCCGCCGGAACCGTCATGGTGTGAGCGCCGTTCAGGATTCTCACCTTGCGGGTGCGGTAGAAACTCATGTCATCCGTGAACATGACGTTGAGTCCGGCTTTGTCAAAGGGAAGCTCCGCGCTGTAATCGCGTTTTGTTTCAATGACCCACAGGTGGAAAATTTCAGCCATGTCAATGAGGTTGTCAACATAGCCAAGTTTCTTCCATAATACTTCCGCCTCTTCCTTAGGAAATCCTGGTACGACGCGATCAACGAGGCTGTTGCAGAAACCGCATGCCTCAAGCCATGTAATGAAAGATTCTCCGAGCTTCCATTCTTTTGCGTACCGCAACACAATCTCTTTTAACGCATCGCCGTTTTTGTCGATGAGTTCGCAGGGGATGAACACCAGCGCCTTGTCCGGCGAACCGTGAAAATGCCCGAAGCGTTTGTATAAGAACGCCGTCACCTTGCCCGGGAAAGAGCGTTGCGGCCTGTCGTCAAGGCGATCCGCCGCGTTGTACGCGATTCCCGCTTCCGTGGTGTTGGACACAACGAACCGGATGTCCGGGTTTTCCGCCAGCTTGAAGTATTCGTCGAACTGGGTGTAAGGGTTGACGCACCGGCTTATAGATGTAATGGTACGAAATTCCTCTACAGTTTTTCCGTCCTGTACGCCGCGCAAAACCGTGGTGTACAGCCCGTTTTGGGCGTTTATCACGTCCGCCATGCCCTTTTCCAGGGGTTGCGCGACAACTACATTCCCGTTGAAATCTGTTTGCTCATTGAGAATGTCGATCATCCAGTCAACAAAAGCCCGCAAAAAATTGCCTTCGCCGTATTGAATGATTTTTTCGGGTCTCTTCACCGGCTTGACATTTTCATTCATGTTCATAATAGCGCTCCTTTTTTTCCTCGCTTCCCGATTCTGGTGGAATATGACGCCGCCGGAATTGACACGTGAGAGTCAATACGTCGCCCATGTCTTGGTTAATTATAGGAGATTATCCACAGCTATGGCTAGGGCTTCATAAACGTTACGATTTTTATAATACTATACGCTCTTTTCAGGAAAAAGACGGGCGGGTTATTGGATTTTTCCGGTTTTCTGCCGGACGTGGAGGATGGGACGAACGAACTGAAACTATTGGGGATCAGTGGCGGCAGAACTTGAATATATTTAAAAAACATTTGAAAGCATATTGACACGTTTTCATACGGTGTGTATCATGCTTCACATGAGCTATATTCATGGCGGTATATGCTGTGGCATACCGAACATCTTCAAGACAATCCACAGTTTTTTTCTCTTGAATGAGGGCATGAGTGTTTCCCGCGTGGGGGGGGGGGGGGGGGCGCGGCGGCGGCCGGAGGAGCGTCACAGGGGGACGGGGG
>JAISCC010000065.1 GCA_031265845.1 Treponema sp. | reverse complement strand
AAAGTTGTCCGCGTAGAACTCCGCCGTCATGGTGCCGCCGCAACCCCAATTCTCGTTGCCGACGCCCCAAAACTTCACCTTCCACGGCTCGGCGCGGCCGTTTTTGCGGCGGAGATCGGCCATAGGGCTTAGCCCGTCGAAGTTGCAGTATTCGACCCAATGGGAAAGCTCCCGCACCGCGCCGCTTCCCACATTGCCACAGATATACGGCTCGCACCCCAACTGTCCGCACAGATCGAGAAATTCATGGGTTCCGAAACTGTTGTCTTCGGTAACCCCACCCCAATGGGTGTTGATCATCTTGGGACGATCCTGCCGGAGTCCTATGCCGTCCTTCCAGTGGTACTCGTCGGCAAAACAGCCGCCGGGCCAGCGGAGGGTGGGGATTTTGATGTGCCTGAGGGCCGCGACCACGTCGTTCCGTATGCCCCGTGTGTTGGGTATTGCCGCCATAGCTTCCGGGTCGTTCCCCACCCAAAGCCCGCCGTAAATACAGCGTCCCAGATGCTCTGAAAAGTGTCCGTAAATGTGGCGGCTGATTCTCACATCGCCGTCCTGTGTTTTCACTATGATTCTGTTCATGTAATGCTCCTCATTTTCCTTCAAATTGTATTCTATCCCAGGGCATCCGCTTTTATGGCTTGTCCGTCGCAGGTTTGTATGGGGTCGCTCCGGTCGTCCCGCCACATAGTTCCGTTTTTCATTTCCGCTTGCCTTCCTTCGTATATACTATAGCGCTTCTAAAATTAGTTAAACAAGAGTTAGGGGGATGCGGGAGGGAGCCGATAGGGGAGGAACTATTCTCCATCTTCTCATTCCTCTTTTTTCCCCCTAACTCATAAATCTGAAAAACTACAAGCGCCTACAAGCGGCGGCAAGACCGTACACACATCAGCGCGTCGCAGCCGCGCCGGGTATACGCCCGCGCAGGCAAGTCGAGCCATGCGGCGCCGCGCCTCTTCCCGGTCTTTCTGACAGGCGACGCCAAACCACTCCGATTTGGCGTATGGGCTGCCATCATGGGGACCAAAGTTTAAGGGCTGCCAGAATCACTTCCGGACAGCCCGGTTCTTTTCATCGCGCCTTAATTCCCAAGCGCCGCGTTCCTCAAGTCTACGATTTTCTGGTACTTCTTCGTATCGAAGGCAACCATGTCGTTCCACCCAAGTCCAGCTAACTGCCGCTTCATATCGGTCCACATATTGTTAAATTCCACGTCATTTCCGGCGAAGATCAGCCTCCATGAATAGTCCCTAATGATGGTTCCGCATTGTCCCCGTATCAACGCAATATCTGTCGGATCGCTGGGCAGCACGGCGTTGACGCTCGGAACCACCTTCAGGATTCCTTGGTTCTGCATATAGGCGATGACGTTGGGGGCGCCATAGTGAGCGGCCCATTCGTTGGTCATCATGGTCTTGTTCTTCTCGATGGTGGAAGACCAGTAATCCCAAACATACGATTCCCCGGTTTCCGGATTAATGCTGACATTCTGTAGCATCCACTCATTCATGGCATTCAAGCCATCACTGTATCCGCCGCCGCCGAAAGACGCGGGAACTTCCATGTTATCCATGAGGGCGTTTTCATTGATGCGGGTGTATTTCCCGTCGCTTCCAACGGTATAATTAAACCCTTCGAGGCCGGAATGAACAATGGTCAAGCCTTCGGGGGAGGCCAGCCAGTCCATATACTCAAGCAGGCGCTTGGTATTGGCGTCGCTGACTTTTGAGCCGATTCCCCATACCCTGCCGTTGCCATAGTACATATCCGACGGCTGGTAAATGGTCATATCCGCTACGGGGAGGGTGATATAGGCGTTGCCCTGATTCGCCCGGTCGGTAGTATTCCAAAATCCCCACATCCAGATATTCCACAAAAGGTACACCCGCTTGGCCGTGTGTTTCGCGTTTACCGTATCCCAGGTCTGGGCGAATGAATCGGGATCAACCAAACCCCGCTGGTTTGCCTTGTAAAAGAAGTTCAGTATCTTGCGATAAGCCCCCGCGTCATCCATAGCGTCATTTATGAGGCCGTTGTAGTCAATTGACACCGAGCCGTTTACTTCCTGCCCGTACCACTTCGTCAGTTGCAGGACATTCTCTATGCCCGCGTTGCTGTCCCAGGAATTCCACAGGGATATGGGAAAAGCTTTATCTCCCGCGGGATTGGTTGGATATTTTTTAATCATAAGATCCAAAACATCCAAGAGATCATCAAGGTTATTCATCGCCGGCCGTCCGATACCGCTATAATAATCCCAGGGAATCAGAGGACTTGTGTAGGCAAGCTCGTCCGAATACGTGGTGGGGGAAGTGTTTGCGATTTGCAAAGGGAAGCCGTATATTGTGCCGTTGGCGCCCTCAATAGCGTTGTTCCACGTCTTTACCGCCGGATGATCATCGACCAGCCTCGCCAAGTTTGGATAATCCCTTACTAGTTGGGTAATATCCTTGATAAGCCCGGACCTGATGCAGTCAATAAAGTCGGCGTTATCCAGCAAGATAACATCTCCCAAATTGCCGCTGCTTGCCCGTGTCTGGTAGAGCTGTTTTCCGTCCCCCGCAGTCTGCGGGGCGATCATGTTCTGAACCAGATTGAACTTGTCCTTCATGATTTTGCCGAACCACCCGGTCTGCGGACCCATGTAGTTTGCCGCCTGATCGTAGAACTCGAAGGTATACGTCGAGATTGTCTGCGGCAGCGAATCGCTCTGCTGTTTGCGGTCGCAACCCATGAATGTCATTATTATGACAACCGATATAAGAATAAATTTTTCCATAATTCCTCCAAAACAAAAATATCTATATGCCATACGGCTTATAGTTTCTCTAACAACTTTCAGCCCTTAACCGCTCCGATCATGATGCCTTTGACGAAAAATTTCTGGAAAAACGGGTATATCAGCAGGATGGGCAGGACGACAATTACCGTTACCGTCATGCGGATCGATGTCGCGGTCTGCGCCTGCGCAAGGCTTTGAGCTATGCCGGAACCTCCCGATGAATTAACCAGCGCGGAAAGGGAACTCGCCTGATTTATATATTGGTACAGAATAAACTGGAGCGTGTAGAGCTTGCTGTTCGTCATTAAGAGCAGGGTGTCCTGAAAAGCGTTCCACTGGTTTACCCCGCTGAATATCGCCACCGTAGCAAGGATTGGCTTGATAACCGGAAGAATCACCCTGGCGAATATCGTAAGGGTTCCCGCGCCGTCTATCTCCGCCGCTTCCTGTAGCTCCCTTGGAATGGATTCCACGAATGTCTTACAGAGAATGATAAAAAACGGCGACACCGCGACAGGGAGTATGTAACCGAGAAAATTATTGGTCAGCCGGAGGTTGTTCATGGTTATATACCACGGGATGATGCCGGCGTTAAAGTACATGGTGATTACGACGAAACGATACCAGAACCTTCGTTTCCACAGGGTCTCGCGGGTAAACATATACCCCAGGAACGCCGAGGACAACACCGTGCATAACACCCCCAACACGGTTCGGCCAATGGATATTTTGGCGGCGTCCAGCAATCCGGGTATCTTCATGGCGTCCAGATAATTTTTAAAATGCACTTCGTGGGGTATAAACACAACAGCGCCATTCTCACTGAGGTTATTTGCGCTTATCGTGTTGATCACTATGTAATAAAAAGGGTAGGCGCAAACAAAGGCGAAAGCGGCGAATACTATATACGTAATGACGACGGCTATAGTGTCCGTCATTTCGGAATTCTGTAATCTACGGGACATTTGCATAGGTGACTCCTAAATAAATCCTTCTCCGCGGATCCACTTTGACGATCCATTGGCAATACACAGAAGGATCACGCTGATGACGCTTTTCAATATACTCAAAGCGGTTGAAACGCTGTACGCGCCGCTGGCCATCGCCAGGTTATACACGTAAAGGTCAAGCACCTGTATATAATCTTTATTGAAGGCGTTCTGGAACACGAAGTACTGTTCCATTCCGTTGGAAAGGAAATTCGCTATATTGAGCATTAACAGCACGAAGTAAGTGGGCAGCAGGCTTGGAATCGTGATGATTCGGATCATCTGCATACGGGTGGCTCCGTCAACCTTCGCGGCCTCATACATCTGCTCGTCTATACTCGCTATCGCCGCGATATACATGATTGCCGCCCAACCGAGGTTCTTCCACGTGAGCCATAGCCACATGGTCAGCTAAACGTGTTTGGAGTCCTGCAAAAACATGATAGGCGCGGAAGTGACGCCAAGACTTTGCAGTATGCTGTTTACCGCGCCGGTACTGTTAAACAGGTTGAACGCGATGGAATAGACCAGCACCCAGCTTATGAAGTTAGGCAGGGTAGTAACGGTCTGTACAAACTTCCGGTAAGGCATCCACTTAATTTCGTTGAGGAATACGGCGAAGAGCATTGGCAGCCATGAAGTGATAAGTGTAATGCCGCTCATAACAAGCGTGTTGCGAAGAACCGCGAGTACGGTTTGAACCCGTACCGGATTTGACGCCATATAGGTAAACCACTTAAGCCCGACAAAGTCTTTCATGCTGAGGGCGTTGGGAGGCCGGTAGTCGAAGAACGCATAGAACCACCCATAGAGCGGGTAGTACGCGAACATTGCCACCATTATGATAAACGGCAGAATATACAGGAACTCACGATAAGAGCGCAATCTTTTTCTGCTGATTCTTAATTCCAACTTCAACCTCCTTAACAAATGTATCAATGGGTTCTATGACCCCTGTTTTCAGGGGTCATCCGTGTTCATAGCGGACTTTTTCAGGTAACTACGAGATGACACGCCACTCCTATGGAATGATGCGTCATTCTTAGGGAATGACGGCGGAATAAATCTCCCCAAAGGGTCCCTTCAGGTTCGTGGTCGACTCCCAGCGCAGGCAGAAATACACCCACTTCCCCCGCTGGCTCTCGTCAAACTTCAGCGTGAGAGGGCTTGCCGTGTCAAAGTCCGAGTTCGTAAGTTCGTTCTCCGAGGCAGGCTCGTGGTCAAGGATGGCCCAGCGGATTTCCGCGCCATGCACCCCATGTGGCTTCCCCCGTTTCTTCGTGGCGCTGTCCCAAAACCGGATCGTAACCTGCCGCATAACCGACGTGTCCGCTTCCGCCTCCGGGTAGGACTCAGGCTCCCCGGCCGGAGTCGCTACAGAGTCGGCCTCGTGGATGCCGTAAACCAGCTTGTCCCCAGGACTCATCAGCTTATTGTAGCGGATGGAAGTATTGGCGAAATCCCGCATCGCCTGTTTCGCTTCCTCCTTGGCCCCGTCTTTGGCCAGGCGATTTTTTGAGGAATCATTGTCCTCGTATGCCTCATGCGCCGTCAAATAGCCGTTAATTTTGGACAAAACCGCGTCAACCGCCGCCTGTTTCCACTCAAAGGCGGTTACATTCGCCGCTTTTTCCAGCCCTATTTTCCATTTCCGGCATAACTCCATCAAATTCAGCTCCCGTCCGGGTAGCCAATCACTGTTCGGCATATTTTTCTCCTCTAAAATACGATATACAATTTGTACTGTAAGACTTTTACAGTCTACCGCGAAACTCTTACAGTCGACTGTAAAACATTTATAGTCGACTATGGAATTTTTATAGTCGACTGTAAAACCTTTATAGCCTGCTGTGGAACTTTTATAGTTGACTATAAAGCCTTTATAGCCTACTGTGGAACTTTTATAGTCGACTGTAAAACCTTTATAGCCTGCTGTGGAACTTCTCCAGTCGACTGTAAAGCCTTTATAGTCTGCTATGGAACTTCTCCAGTCGACTGTAAAAGTTTTTGCCAGCCGCACTGCGGCGTCTGCTTCGGTTCCTGCGATGAATTTATCGTAAACCGGCTTTTTGGGGGCGTCCATGACTTTTTCTACAAAAAGATAGGACTTTTCTACAGTTTTATTACTTTAGTGTCAGACACCGCCGGCTTTATTTGTTTATCCATACGGCCATCTCTCCGGGATCGCGGTTTGCCCAAGCGTAATAAGGTATCCACCGCAAATCCTTTTCCTCATACGCCGCCTCCGATGCGGCGCGGTAGAGATCGTCCTTGTTCCATCCTTTTAGTTTGCGTCCCATGAATGAAACGCTTGTCACCCCTCCCAAGAGGTCTTTTTCGTATTGTACTTTTATGCTATGATGCGCGGGGAAACCGGCGCGAAGCCGGAACAGCTCTTTGCCGTTGTCGGCTTCCTCAAGGCAATACACCAGGGGTCCCCGCATGAGCGCCATCTTGCCTGCGTTCTCCCGTACGTGAGGATTGGCTTCAATAAAGGTTACTGGCATATCGAACACAAGCGTGAGGCGGTCCCCGCTCCGCCACTCCCGTTTGATATAGGCGAACCCATCCTTTTCCGTACAAAGCGCGTTATCGCCATTAAGCGCGACCGTGTGGGAAGCGCACCAGCCGGGGATACGAAATCCGTAGCGGAACTCGGCTTCGCCGCCGTCCACCGTGAAGCTGATGTCAACGTGCCCTCTCCAGGGGTAACCGGTTTCCAGTTTGAGCGAAACATTTTTCCCGCCGGCGACGAATTTCGCCTCGCTTCCCACAAAAAGATGGGTATACACACAGTCGTCGCCAACCGAATGAACATAACTCCCCAGCGAGGCGATGATACGGGCAACATTCGGCGGGCAGCACGCGCAGGCGAACCACTTTTGCCGCTCGAACTTGACGTGTCGGCGGCTCTGGTCTTTGCCGCAGGACTCGGGAAGCGCCTCCAGAGGGTTCACGTAGAAGAAGGACATGCCGTCCAGAGACATGCCGCTTATAATGCCGTTGAAAAGCGCCCGCTCCAGCGTGTCGCCGTACACGGCGCGGGGCGCGAGGGACGCCATGCGCCGGGCGAAAAAAGCAAGCCCGATGCTTGCGCAGGTTTCTCCGTAAGCCGTATCGTTGGGAAGATCGTAATCAAAGGTGAAGGCTTCTCCGTGAACGCTCTGCCCCACCGCACCGGTAATGTACATCTGGCGTTTCACGATGTTGTCCCAAAGACGGCGACAGGCTTCCAGAAGCGCGTCGTCGCCGGTTAAGCGGGCGATGTCGGCCGTGCCGGAGTAGAGGTAGACCGCCCGCACCGCGTGTCCCACGGCGGCGGACTGTTCCCGCACCGGCTTGTGCGCCTGGTGGTAATGGTAGTGATCCCCGGACTTGTCCATGCCATCAGACTCCGTGCCGCCGTTCCTGCGACATTCCTCCTGAGCGAAAAAGTACGGCCGCTTGCCCCGCTCGTCAATAAAATATTTCGCCAGTTTCAGGTGTTTTTCGTCTTTGGTAATTCCGTAAAGCCGCGCCAGCGCCATTTCCGCAATCTCATGCCCCGGATAGCCGTGAAGTTTGCCTTCTTCAGGCCCGATATGCCGGTCAACGCAATCGGTGTAGCGGATCATGGCGTCAAGCAACTTTCGTTTCCCGGTCGCCTCGTAATAGGCTGTCGCCGCTTCAACAAAATGGCCGAAGCAGTACAACTCGTGGTTGTCTTTCAGATTAGTAAAACGGCCTTCAAGCCCCTTAATGATATAATACGTGTTAAGGTAACCGTCGCTCTGCTGGGCGTTGCAGATGATGTCGATGGCGCCGTCAACCGTTTGTTCCAGCGCTTCATCGGGATGCCACGCCAGGGCGCCCGCAGCCGCTTCTATCCACTTGGCGGCGTCGCTGTCCTGAAACACAAAGCCGTAATGACCCGCGCTTGAGTCCTCGCCGTAATCCAGTTCCGGGCGGGCAAGCTGGGCCGCAATCTTGAAGTTACGCATACACCCGCTCGGTTCGGCGCCGGGAACGTGGTCGTTCAGCGCCTCCCACTGGTAGGGAATCACTTTTGTCCTGACCCGCTCCATCAAGGGCGTCCAGAAAGTATCGTGAATATGTACATTTTTAAACGAAAGAAACTCGGAATGTTCTGTTGTGTTCATGCTATTATCCTTTTATTAAGGGCGCAACCCTTTTGGAGTTTAACGCCCCGCCTCGTGGGGCGCTTTTCGTTGGGGGCGCCGGGGATTTGTTCCTCTGCGGCTGTTCATCCTTTAAAATATTCTGCAAAACCTTTATAGTCTGCGGTGTCTGTTCGGTTCCTGCCGATGAATTTATTGTAAACCGGCTTTTTTTAGCGTCCATGACTTTTTCTACAAAGTACTAGGACTTTTCTACAGTTTTATGGTATGCTTCTGACATGAATACGCTTGATATATTTCTGGACGAAAAAGCCAAATCCTTGATAAACAGCTTTTCCTACTGCTTCAAGGTACCGATCACCATCTTCTCCGCCGATTTCAAGGACGAATTGGTGACGGGATCCTATTCGGTGAGCGGCTATTGCAGACTCATTTGGGAGCATCTCCACTACAAGAGCCACTGCCGCGACTTGGATCTAAGGCGCCGTTCCTCAAACAACGCGGCCCCGCAATTTTATGTCTGCCATGCTGGTATGGTAGACGTGGTGGTTCCTATTAAACTAGGAGACATAGAGAAAAGCGGGGGGGGGGGGGGGTACATGCCTTGATAAGCCAAATCAGAACTAGGGACGCCTTTATCCCTAACGAGATACGCATGAAGTGGTTGCAGAACGGCTTTAACCCGGAGGTTTTGCAAAACGCTTTTAACGAGCAACCTGTCTTTGAAAAAGAGTCGCTAGAAAATATGCTCAATCTTTTTTCAATGCTCTGTGATTTTATTGTTTCCAAGGGCTATATCCGATCCCGCCGGCTTGATATTGCCTCGGAAGCCCTGCGTTGGATGGAAAAGCGTATATCAGGACCCTTCCTGTTTCCCGACCTGGCGAAACACTTGGGGTACAGCCAAAACACCGTATTGAACGCGCTTAAAAAGCGGCTGAATATGACCTTTAGGCAATTGCGCGTACTTAAAAAGATCGAAGCGTTTGAACGCATCGTTTTAGAAAATCCGGGCGTCTCCGTTGAAGATGCGGCTTTAAAGGCGGGGTACAATGACGCCTCGTACTTTTCCCGTGTATACAAAAAGGTCCGATCCACGACGCCGTCGGCGTTTATCAAGTCCGTCGGTCAGGGAAGCGAAGTCAGATAAAATTGGTGTCAGACATCGCATCCTTCGGGTGTTTTCAAGTGGCTTGCTTCGGTTGGTGTCAGACATCACAGGCAAGGCGGGTTTAGCGGCTTGCTCAGCCTTCACCTGTCTGATATACTAATTCGTACCTTTGGGTGTTTAAAAAGCGTTGGTGTCAGGCATCGTAGGCAAGGCGGGTTTGGGGGGGTGGCGGAAGACCGCGTAAGCGGGCTGGAGACAGGGGGGCGCGACAGGAAGGCGACTGTGTGCCATCTTCGTTTGGGAAATAGCGCCCCCCTCCATACATTGAATAAGCTCCTGAAAGTGGCAAGTGGTGTCAGACGAACAACGCGGAGGTTCCGCTTGTTTACAAGCGCAACCGTCCTGTCGGGGACAGCGGCGCCCCCTTTCTTATAACGCCCGTTGTGAAGTATTTAAACAGGCTGTGCCTGTGGGAGGAGAGAATATGATTGAAAAACTAGATAGGAAACGAGTGAGCGGCTTTTTGAAAGCCCGTGGACAAAAGATCGTCAATGGAAGGGGAGAAGAGATTCTCCTTGCGGGCTGGGGGCTGGGAAACTGGCTTCTTTGCGAAGGCTATATGTGGCTGGCTTTTGACAACCGCGCGTTTGATAGACCCCGCAACATTGAGGAGACGATACGCGATCTTGCCGGAAGCGCGTATGCGGAACACTTCTGGAAGGAATTCAGACAGCGCTATATCACCCGCGAGGACATTCTGCGCATGGCGGCGCTCGGATACAATTCGGTGAGAATTCCGCTCAACTGGCGGCTTCTTATGGAAGACGAGCCGGACGAAATTATCTTTAAAGAATACGGCTTTCGTTTGCTCGAAGACTGCGTAAACTGGTGCGAGGAAGCCGGCATTTACGCGATTTTGGATATGCACGGCGCGCCCGGTGGTCAGACAGGAGACAACATAGACGATTCGCGGGACAATCTCCCCCGGCTTTTAACGGACAAAGACTACTGGGACAAAGGCATCGCCCTGTGGGAAGAGCTTGCGCGGCGTTATAAAGGGCGGTGGATAGTCGGCGCGTATGACCTGTTGAATGAGCCTATCCGTACGGTGCGCTACGATTATCCGGATATTGACTACGCGATCCCTGCTTTGATTCGATTCTATGAAGAAGCTATCGCCGCAATCAGGAAGATCGATGCGGATCATTTGCTTTCAATAGAAGGGCATCATTGGGCGACTGATCCGACTGTTTTTTTCAAGAAATACGATGACAATATGCTCATCCATTTTCACCGTTACGGATGCCCGCCCGACATTTCCGCGTACCGGGAGTTTATGGCGCTTAGGGAGAAGTTCGATGCGCCGCTGTGGTTGGGTGAAAGCGGGGAAAACAACAACGAGTGGTATGCGGCGTTGTATCCGCTTGGCTTCAGTCTTGACATAGGGGTGAACGTCTGGCCATGGAAAAAGATGCAATGCGCCACGTCCCCGTATTCGGTGAAAAAGCCGGAAGGTTGGGACGCGCTTCTCGCCTACACCAAAGGCGGGGCGAAACCGTCAAAAGCCCAAGCTGTGGCTATGCTTGATGAATACCTTGAGAACATGAAGCTTGAGAACTGCGTTGAAAATCCGGCGGTTACGAGCGCGGTGTTCCGCCGTCC
>JAISCC010000030.1 GCA_031265845.1 Treponema sp. | reverse complement strand
TACCCCGCCTCTCTGGGGCGGTTAAAACTGGGGGTGTGGGGGATTTGTTCCCCCGCATACGCGAAGATTTGAAGGTGAAATCTTCAATACCCCGCCCCTTGGGGCGGGGATTTTTATTTTACAAGAAGAATTCAAAAAATGGAAAGGCAACAATTAGATATAATATTGAAAAGACAAAATGGCGCATAACAGGTCTGCATATGCGCCGCCGCCGTTGCGGCTCAGGGATTCCGGTCGGCTAGGTCTCTACGTTCTCACGCCTCACTCCACCCACAGTTTGTCGGTTCTGCAAATGTTGCGTATTTGCTTATCCATGCCGCCAAAACGTCATTACAACTGAAATGTTAGACGCCATTGTTGAAAAATGTTATAAAAAGCCTATTGGCAAATGTTGCTGATGTTGAAAGACGCAAGCATTCGGCCATAGCGGCGGCGGTGCGCCGCAAGCCGTCATCCGTGAACTGGACAAGGGGATGTACAACCCGACGTTGCGCGATATCCGCCTCCGAGGAAAAGAGGAGACCGAGAAACCGGGAAAAACGCCGGAAATGACCATTATGCCCGTCCGGTGCGGAAGACGGTTGAGGCGCGCTTCAAAAGACTGGAGCCGGACCTGAGAAAATCCATAACGTTTGACCAGGGGAAAGAAAATAGCGGACACAAACAGCTTTCGGAAAACACCGGGACAGCCGTATATTTTTGTCATCCCCATTCGCCGTGGGAGCAAGGTTCCTGTGAAAACACCAACTGCCTAATACGGTATATGCTGTATCCGGCAGATGATTTCAGGGAACGGAGCCAGATGGACATGTCGAGAATTGCAAGGTTATTAAATGAACGTTCAAGAAAGACACTTGACTATAAAACCTCCTCAAGAGATATTCTCTTAATTGCGCTAGGAATTACCGAGAGCCTAATAATAAATTAGTCTGATACTTATCCAGATAGGGATGCGCGTTGTGTTGGTAATGATATAAATTTTTATCAATTCAATAAAAATATTGTTGATTATTGACTTGGAAATTATTACTGGAGAGGCTATGAAGAGTCATGTGTGGATAGATAACAATCGGGATAATATTAAAAATGTATATATAATAAAATGAGAAAAGCATGAAGAAATGCATTTTTTTCGGTATGTTCCTTGTTTTGGGAAACGTTTTGTTCGGGCGTGGCAGGAATACTGCTGACATTTGGACAGAAGTAAAAGATATTAGTGAAATGATTGAGAACTAGGAAGGCTCTACGGCTATTCCAGCGCCACTTCCGCAAGACGCTCCGAACCTTTACCCACTATTGGGATTACAATTGAAGAGACCGTAAATTCAGCAATGTTTACACAAATAATGGCGCAGGAAAGGAAGAGTGCGCGGAGTGTTCAGTGGGGTATGCGAGCGGGAGATGCGAATGGCTGTCCGGGGAGATGTTTTTGGGCAAGACCTGCGGTATGCGCGAATGTGTGGAAAGACGTGAAAGATTTGCTGAAGTCCGTTGTTGATACGGGCGGCAAGAAGGGGAGTGCGGCGCCGCGCTTGTGGCATTTCCATCCGCTCCGGATTTTCGACCATTTTGAAGGAAATGAAATTGGCAGTCCAATTCTAGCGGTTGAGCCTCTCTATCTAATGACGGATGAGAAGTATAAAAAATGGCTATTGGGAAATTCCAGCGAGGAAAAGGTGGGGGACATTCTCTGTTATGTGGCGGCTTACGCGAACGCGAAGCATTTTATAGAAAAGTTAAGTAATCCGTCGTTAAAGAAAGAAAAGGGGACAACATTGAAAACAATAAACGATATGAATGAGATTTTCTATTCAGGATCGGACAATATGCTTTTGTACAAATCAATGGACGACTGTTTTAGCCCATGCGAATGAGCTGTGTTTACGCGGGAAGATAAAGATACGGATAGAAAGGAGAAAAAAGAAGGGATAGGCGCAGAAGGAATTTTGAAGGAGTTGACGCGATGCGGGAACGGAGGCAGGCGGTCTTATTGGGCGTATTTGATTTGAGAAATCCAAAAAACCCAGATATTGACAATCATATGACGGGGGATTGCTGGTCTGCCCGATGAGAAAGGATATCTGGCTGACAAAATAGTCCCCTCAAGCGGGAATGACAAGGTCAGACTACAAGACGAGCGGGCGGCTTTATATTGCGTGGCTAATTATGAAGGAATTGCGGATTATATATGTTGGCGAATAAAGGGGTTGTCATGCGTTCGTTAGATCAAGCGCCGTCTCGCTCGCTTTTTTTCTTGCCATGTCGGCTTTTTCTCACGCGGATGATTTGCGCGTCATGACATTTCCCGCGTTAAGAGAAAATGAGAGGCTTGTTTATAGGCTTCCGCCAAACCAATATATCAGCCAAATAATCTTTTATGGAATGAAATTGAAGTGTGAAGTATATATAGACGGAACAGATGTTTATAATAAGATCGAAATAAGCTATGAATCTCAACGGCTTTATATTTCATTCGGGCGCACCCGAAGGGAAGATTTGGGCATATCAGAAACGAATTCCCTTCATGTATAAACTTGCTTCCGACAGTGTTTTAACAAGTGATTCATCAGGGATTAACGATATTATTTTTGATGAATATAGAAAGGATAATATTGAATTAAGAAACGCAAGAAACATTGCAAAGTTAATTGTAATGTTGTATGAAGAGACAATCTGCAAAATCTGATAATTCGAGCCTTTCCCAAAACGCGAACTACATTCTGGTTAGTTTTGAGAAAGGCTTTGATTTTAACCTTTTAGGCGATTACGCCCGCGCCCGCGCAGATTGGGAGCGGGTTTTGCGGATCAATCCCAATCACGCTACTGTGCGGAATAATCTTGAAGTGCTGCGGCAGATGGAGTATTGAAAGGGGGCGAGCGCCAAAATCCCCCATGGTTTTACCATAGGCGGGACATTCATGACGCTTAACCGGGTCAACCTTCCCGGACTGCGGATTCAAACCCCAGAGCCACAGGTCAAAACACCAGGGCTGCAAGTCGAAACCTTGGGGCGTATACACGAAACTTTATGGCTTCGGATCATGAACAACGGCTTTCGCCGTAAACAGGAGGTTTTTATATGTGATTGCTATCCCGCGTCACGGGACGCGCAGATTCACTTGGTGGAAGCCTGGCTTTCGGTGTTCCAAACCAAAGCCACGGCGTGGAACATTCCTCCCGCTAATGTAACAGACCTGACGGCGGACAAGGCCGCCGCCAGAGAAATTCTTGCTGTGGTAAAAAGCGGCGAGCGCACTGCGGCCAGCGTAGTACGGTGCAACGAGGCGTTCAGGGAAATGGAGTCCGAAGCCCGCTTCATCAAGAAGCATTTCCTCCTTATCCCGCCCTTAACTCTGGCGGACCTGCCCACCCTGCTCATCCCCCTGCCGGACGAAACCTACAGCCCGGTTTCCCCGCCTACAGTCCAGCCCGGCATTACGGTCACGTATCCCGGCGGGCCGCATCTCCTCAAGGTTCATCTCACGGCCATCGTCGGCGCAGAGCCGCTGGACGCTCGCAGCGACTACGGCTACACCCTGTAGCGGGGTGTCATGCCCCAGGGCGGGGCAACTCTGGAACAGGCGGCCGGCATCAAGCGTTATTTAGGAGGAATTGTTCCACTATCGTTTCACCCGCCGCAAGACGGAACTAGTCGGATTCGCCGCCGAAGAATCCGGCATGACGGCGTACTTCTGCTCCCGCTACGAGAATGGCAAAGGAGACATTGGCAACTGGGGCGCGGTCGCGTCGGCGATTATACCGTGATACAGCAATGAACCGCCGCGCCCTGAATGGTCGCCAATTAGGGCGCGGTAATAGACCCCATGCGCGAATAAAATTCTTTTCTTCCCTGTTTAAAGACAGCATTCAGCGCTTGCAAACAAAATCGGGTTGTGGTAAAGTAAAGAGGGTTGATAATTGTTGTTTGTTAGTCTGTTTTCAGATCGCTGGCTCATAGCGGCGATTGTCAGCCACTCAATCTTTGATAAAATAAGGAGAATATCATGGCTTATGTAATTGGCGACGGCTGCATAAATTGCGCGGCGTGTGAAAGCGCTTGTCCTGCGGGCGCGATTTCCGAAAAAGGGGATGTCCGTGTCATTGACGCTGACGCATGTCTGGATTGCGGAGCATGCGCTGGCGAGTGTCCGGCCGAAATTATTTCTCAGGGATAGTCCTGTGGACGGCGGTTGCAAGAGAACGCTCCAAGCGCAAGCCGCGCAAAGCGCGCAAAGCGCGTGTACACGCAAGGCGCATAACCTGCGCGTTGCGGCGTGCGTGTTGCGCTTGTTTTTTCTCGGCGGCGCCGTCTTTGGGGATTATCCGCTGATTGAGCGGCTTGATCCACGGAAAGATATAACGTTTGATCAGTATGTCAAAAATGTTGAAATAGGCAGACAACTCGTCTACAATAAAGAGCGCGTTGTAGAGCCGGAAGATGCGGCGCGGATACTCACCATATACGCTTATAAACCGCTCGGCAATGACGACTTTTACAGCGTACAGGCGCGTTGTCCGGTGGGCGCTCAAAGCATAGCGACGTTGAATCATATAGCGCATCCTGATGTCCTTACGGGCGGCGCTTTTGCGGGCGGGATCATTCTGCTTCCTTCAATCCCCGGACTCTTTGTGCCGCTTGACATTACCGGGAAAAACGCCAATGATCTTGAAAAACTTATGGCGGCAAGCCGCCTCACCGAAGCGCAAAGAGACATGGGCGCGGTCATCACAATCAGTGGCAATGGCAAAAAAGAGCGGTTCCTGTTCATTCCGGGCGCGACTTTCAGCGTCACGGAAGCGGCTTTTTTCCTCACTTTTGGGAAAAGCGGCGCATCGTTCCAGTATCCATTGCGTTATTTTACGCTGACCAGTTCTTTCGGCGTCAGAAGAAATCCGGTGACCGGGACTGTAAAAAACCATGACGGACTAGACCTTGCCGCGCCATTAGGCTCCGAGGTCTACGCGGCTCAGGCGGGCGTTGTCACCGACATCGGGAGCGACAGCGTGTATGGCAACTATATTGTCATTAAACACGAAGGCGCATGGGCGAGTCTTTACGGACACCTTTCAAAAATAGAGATCGATCTGTACGCATCCGTACAAGCGGGCGATCTCATCGGAAGGGTGGGATCAACCGGGCAATCAACAGGACCCCACCTGCATTTTGAGTTGAGGCAGAACGGCAAAGCTCAAGATCCAGGAAAATATCTATTTAAGAGCAATTAGAAAAATGATAGAAAAAATCGTGAAAATAACGTTTTGGAAACCGCTCGTGGCAAGTTGCTTTTTCTTTATTTGGGCGCTGGAAACGCCGAAAGCGGAATCAAAGGAAAATGTGCGCGTCCTTGTTGACGGTTCTTTAACAGTCTCGGCAGACAACTCCGCAGGCTCCTCAATCTCCCTCTCGTATATAAGCTCGGCGGTCATTGCAATCGACGCCGACACCCGTTTTCTCAGAGGCGTGGAACTTGCCATTACGGCGCCGCAAACCTATTTCGCCTACCGGGGCAGCCTTGCCGTAGCGGTTTATATGGACATAGGAGCGGTTCCGCCTGTAGGCGTTACGGATATAGAAGCCAAGACGGTTCTTCTTGAACCGTTGCCGAACAAGATACAAACCGTTTATCAACTTCCCATTCGGAGCAACCACGGTTTGCGCGCCACCCCGTATGTAACGGTTCCAAACCTCGTTATACAGCCGGCGTCGTTTCCCATCCTTGTCAGGATCATGCCCATCATAAAAGGGATAAGCGAAGCGGTGGAGAATATGACCTTTACCCTCACCGCAAAACCGGTTTTGAGCAACGAGGGGGCGCTCGCTTTGACCTTCCGCTATCCCGAACTGCTCCAGAACAAGCCCTTTGTCCTTCTGATTGATGATATGCTCATAGAAAAGGGCAACGAGTTGCAATTTTTAAGGGAAGGCGAGCATCATCTCCTCATACTTTCCGAAGATTTTCGTAATGAAAACCGTACATTCTTTATAGAACGAACCAAAATTCTGGAGCTTGCGATTGACTTGCAGGACCCAACGCCGCTTATCTTTTTCGAAGCGCCCGAAAGGACGGTTGTCTATTTTGACAATGAACTGGTGGACGCCGCCAAGCCGCTTGCGGCGGAGCCGGGCAAGCATGAAATTAAAATGCGGTTGAACGACTATATGATAATCCGCCCCATCACGGTCCAAAAGGGAAAAACGTACAAAATATCTCTGCTCGTGGATATGAATATTTCGGAAGAATGAGCGCGGCGCCAGCAACGCAAGCGGCGTGTCCTGGCGCGTCATTCTTTATTCAACGCCTTGTACAGCTTTCCGGACACAGTGAACTGATTTTCCCGCGTTCTAATGACCGCGATGCCTTCGTCTTTCGCCGCTTCCAACATGTCTTCCGGCAGAGGGCGGAAATTGCACACCACAATCACCGAAATATCCACCAAAGTTGCGACCGCCACCGTGTTTTTGTGCGCCTGTATGGTAATCAGCGCGCCGCCGTCATGGGCGTTTGCCATCACGTCGGACAACAGATCCGATGTATATGCGCCGGCAAGCTCCGCGTCTTCAAATTCGTTCTGCGCGATCTCCGCGCCCAGCGCTTCCGCAACTTGTCGTATTGTCATAATTTTTTCCTTTCGCTTTATTCATAGCAAGATATAATACTCCGCCCTTCGGCCTATTCTTGACCCGCAAACCTCACTAACGGAACACCCGCTTCCTTTGAAATCAGCGCTATCGAAGCGAAAGTTCATGCTATTCGTGTCAAATCCAGGCAATCTTCCAATCATAATCGCAGACAATAACACCCATGACATGCCTTTGTTCGTGTGGTTCGTGTTACTCTTTCTTCGGCGAATTGATGTACACCACCGAGCGCACCGTAGTTCCCATGCCTTTGGCGGAATCAATGGAAAATTCGTCCGACACCCGTTTGGTGTTCGCCAACCCCATGCCCGCGCCGAAGCCGAGCGAGCGTATCCACTCGTTGGCGGTCGACCACCCTTCCTGCAAGGCAAGGTTGAGATCCGCGATGCCGGGACCCGTGTCCGAGGCGACCACGATCACCTTGTCCGGTTGAATGGAGCAACGCATAATCCCGCCCACCGAATGCACCACCTGATTGATCTCAAGCTCATAACTCGCGATAGCCACGCGGCGGATAATCTTGGGATCGATATTCCGCGTTTTGAGCGCCTTCTTGATTTCTGTGGACGCCCTGCCTGCAAGCTCAAAATCATACTGGACCGTGGCAAACTCCATATCTGCGGAAGCCGACGCGCATTTCCCTTTTTCCTGATTGATTTTCTCAAGGCGCAACACCTCGCGGTTCATCTCCGCAAGAAGGGTTCCCACCACATCTTTTGAGGTGAGGATGCCAACCAATTCGTTCTTCTTGTTCACAACCGGATAACGCCCGTACCGGTACTTGTTGAGGTAGGAAATGGCAAAGGAAAGCGGCATGTCGTCTTCAAGTACAATGACGTTCCTGGTCATGCGCTCGCCGGCGTGGCAATGTATATTCCCCTCATCAAGGGCGGTCACCACATCATCAATGGATACAAGCCCAACCAGATTGCGGCGCTCATCGACAATAGGCACGCCGGTAATATAGTTTTCCTTCATCAACGCCTGGATGCGCCGCATGGAGTCCGATCCGCTCGCTGTGATGACCGCAGTTTTCATCACGTCTTTTATTTTTAATTGATAAATCAATTCCAGCACCGCCGACGGAGAATCCACCGTGCTTATAGGTATGCCTTCCAAACTGGCGCCGCTCACATTGCTTATAGGTACGCCTTCCAAATTGGCGTCGCTCACATTTTTTTCTATTTTCTCCATTTGTGAATCAGCCTGTGAATCAGTCATTTCAACCTCTTTTCTATCAGTTTTTCTATGACAAGAGCCGCGCCATCATCATCATTCGTTTTATCGCTCACCATGTCGGCGATCTTTTTGATGCGCTCATCGCCATTTTTCATGGCGACGCCCAAGCCAGCCCACCGCAACATGGCCTCATCGTTCATGGAGTCGCCCACAGCGACGGTCTCCTCGCGCTGAACGCCAAGTTTTTTTGAGACAATCTCAAGCGCGATTCCCTTGTTTGTGTCAGGCGGAAGAATCTCTAGAAAGTACGGTTTGCTGGTAAAAAGCGTCGCGCTCCCGTCTAAATACGTGTCCAATATGCTTTCGAGGGGACGTAAAATCATGGGATCTCCCGGAATAAGGAGTTTATAGCAACCTTTTGCCACGAGCCCTCTGAAATCTTCGGCGACAACCTGTTTCAGTCCGGTCAACTTTTGATCGTACAGGGTGAATTCGTTGGTCTTCGACACATACATAATATCGTTTTCGTACACTTGAACCGCAAACCCTTCAGCCGAACAAAGATCATAGGCGGTAAGAGCTGTTTCTACCGGCAATTTCGCCTCATACACGATGTTGTTCGTACCACTTTCCAGGATAAGGGCGCCGTTGCTGCAAATCAGATATCCATTCCGCTTGTTCATGCCCAGCGTTTTAACAAACTTCTCCATTGCCGCAGGCGTTCTCCCCGAGGCAAGAACAATAGAAACCCCCTCCGCCACAGCCTTTTGCACCGCCTTTTTCGTACGGTAGGAAATGGTAAGGTCTGAACGCAAGAGCGTATCATCCAAATCAAGAGCAATCATTCGTATCATATAATAAGAATACCCGTGTTTGCGTTTATTTTCAATACTAAATTGAGCCCATAGCAAAAAAATAGATAATAGTGTATAGTAAAAATATGGGGAATACTTACGTATTTGTTAATCAGAAAGGCGGCGTAGGAAAAACCACCTCCGCTATAAACATAGGCGCCTTTCTTGCCGAAGCGGGCAAAAAGACGTTGCTCATTGATTTTGATTCTCAGGCGAACCTTTCAAGCGGCGTAGGGCTTTCGGGTGTAAAACCCGGAGTTTACGAGCTTATATCCGGCATCGCCGATATTAACGAGGTGATAAAGGAAACTTCTGTTCCCGGGCTTTTCGCCATTCCCGCAGGCATAGACCTGTCGGGCGCGGCGGTGGAACTGATAGAGCAGCAAGAGAGGGATTTTTTTCTGTCAAAAGCCATTGAGCCGGTCAAATCCGCCTACGATTTTATCCTTATTGACTGTCCGCCCTCGTTAGGCGTTCTCACCATTAACGGACTTGTCGCGGCGGATATGGCGCTTATCCCGATGCAATGCGAATATTTTGCGCTGGAAGGGCTTTCCCTACTCCTGCAAACCATCAAACGCATACAGAAACTGAACCCGCGCCTTGACATAGGGGGCATTTTCTTCACCATGTATGACGCCCGCACCAGGCTGACCCAGCAGGTGGTCAGGCAGGTGAGCGCTCATTTTAAGAAACAGGTGTTCAACGCCATCATTCCGCGCAACGTCAGGCTTTCCGAAGCGCCATCTCATGGTCTGCCGATTTCTCAATACGATCCCCAATGCGTAGGAGCAAAGGCGTACAAGATGCTTGCAGAGGAGTTGATTCACCGTGGCTAAAACCTCCAAATTTGGGTTAGGCAAGGGGTTGGACGCCCTGCTTCCAGTCGATGACAGCGAAAATGATGGTATGCATGGCGGATACGCCGCATCCGGGCGCGGCGAAAACGTGGTGGTTTCTCTGCCTTTGGAAAAAATTCGCCCGAATCCGAGCCAGCCGCGTAAATTCTTCGGTGAAGACGCGCTCAATGAACTTTCAGCTTCCATTAAAGAACACGGCGTCATTCAGCCGGTCATTGTGGAAGAAGTCGACGGCGGCTACACCATCATTGCGGGCGAGCGCCGGTGCCGCGCCGCAGGCGCCGCCGGACTTAAGGAAATCCCGGCGATTATCCGCAGCTATTCCGAAGAAAAGCGGGTTGAGGTCGCTCTTATCGAAAATGTACAACGCGCCGATCTGAACCCAATTGAGGAAGCCGTCGCCTACAAGAGCCTGATGAACATCACCGGCAAGAACCAAGACGAAATAGCCGCCAAGGTTGGAAAAAACCGCTCCACAGTCGCCAACGCCTTGCGCCTTCTCCGTCTGCCCCCCATGATACAGCGGGGACTGGAAAAAGGCGAGATTACGAGCGGTCATGCGCGGGCGTTGCTCGCCATTCCCGATGTCACGACCCAAGAGCGGGTGTTCAACGAAATCGTCATGCGCGGTCTTTCCGTGCGTGAAGTCGAAAAGATCGCGGCGCAATCGGAAAAGCCCGCCAAGTCCGCGTCTCCCGTGCGGCAACCTCCTAAACAGCGTGATCCGCATTTGGTTGCCCTTGAAGAAGAAATGATAGAAAAGCTCGGCGCCAAAGTGCGCGTTGACGGAGACTTTGGCAAAGGCGTCATTCGCATTGAGTATTACTCTATGGAAGATTTGGACAGGCTCTACGAATTGATTGTAACATGAGGCTTTTCACATGAACCACCTTGCCCTTCAGAGCGGGGTGGCGTACCCTTCTGTGCATAAAACGCAGTTATACCGTTCGGATACTTAATTTCAAGGTTGCGGGCAGGGATCACGTCAGCTTCAATCGCTGTCACGAGTCTTTGACGTTGATTATGGCGGCTAAAAACCGCTCTAAATCCCGCAATGGGCAACTCACTAGTTGGAGCCTGTTGGGGTTCTGCGGCCTCCTGGGCGAGCGTCCGCTTTATTTGTTCCAGTGTACAGCCTTGTTCCAAAAGCTCAATCACCCGTTTCTCACCTAGTTACACGCCTCTCCGCTCGCCTTTCTGCAAATAACGCCAATGCGTTCTCAACCGCTCCCTCAACTCCATTTTCGCCTCTTCAAATTCCGGATACAACCCACAACTCTTCATACATTTGTTCCATTCCCTCCAGGTCATCGCCGCGTCTTCCCCGCTCAAACGTTCTTCACTCCGCTCAGCCGCCAAAAGCCGCTCCATCTCTCCCAGCATCCCCTTCATCTCCCCAGCCAGACCCCTCCGCCGCCCAATGTCCGCGCCGGACTTCTTCATTTCCTTGCGGAACTTCAACAGCGAGAACGGGAACAACATGTCCCGCTGGTCGAGCGCCTCAAGACCCTGATCCAAAACCTTCAGTGACTCCATTTCGTAGTCATGTGCGCTCTTGTCAGGGAAAACAAGCCGCAGCGCCTCCTTGTCCGGCGTGATCCGGGTTGTCTCCCAATAAACAATCCGCGCCTCAATTAAAACAGCGTCTCCGGCAATCGTGATCGTCATATCGGAAACGATTCTCTCAAGCCCCTCCCCCCTTGCTCATTGAACGCTTTCGGTGGCGGCGAACGCCACTTCGCTGTCCGGCGGGCAGCTCTTGTCGAACAGCCCGTTGATGAAGCGCACGAGCGCGGCGGGACATTAAACCCGCCGCTTGTGTTATGTTTGAATTGCTTGCAATGGCATTCAGGGATTACGCCCGCGCGGATTGGGAGAAGGCGCTGCAAATTAATCCTAATACGCTCGCCGTTGATTACCGGCAATTAGCGAAAAACGATGGTTTAAGACTGTTTTGAAATACCCGCAAAGCTTTTCCTCTGGCGGGGAAAAGCTGTCTAAAAAACGCTATTGACACAAGCGGCGCCCTCATTCCGGGACGGCTTGCCCCTGATGTAGAAGCGGACGGAACCGTAGAGTTCCGCAAACGTTCGTCTTGACAAATTCCGGCGCCGGCTGGCGACACCGGAATTTCCGCGACATGCGCCGCTTACGCGGCTGTCGGCGCCTTATGCACCAGAACGTTGTTTTGAAGCAGATACGCCTCTTTTTCAGGCGGGATACAGTCATCAGTGTATAGGACATCAACGCTTTCAACAGAAGCCACTTTCACCACGCCGCTGTTGGAGAATTGCTCGGAATCAAAGAGCATTACGACCTGCCGCGCTTGTTTTGCCAATTCCTGAATGGTTTGCGCCCTCATGTAATCATTTCCGGTAAAGCCAAATGTTTCAGAAAAACCGCTTGCGCTGATAAAAAACTTGTTCGGCGAGAACATTTGCGCGTTTTCATGGGCGATTGGCCCCACAAGCACCTGTGAATTGCGCTGATAATCACCGCCGAGCAGAATAATTTTACCGTAGGGCGACCGGTTGATATAATTCGCAATGAATACTGAATTTGTTATTATTGTAACATCCTTTTTTGTATTAGTAAGCTCCTCTGCAAGAATGACGCAACATGACCCGCATCCTATCATAACGGTTTCGTTTTCTTCAACGCTAGCCGCCGCCGCTTGCGCTATGCGGCGTTTCCTTTCGTAATTATACACCAATTGCGTTCCGTCACTAGTTCCGGTTTCGATGTAAGCGAATCCGTGCTCGCGGCGGATAAGACCGCGTTGCTCAAGTTGATCCAGATCTTTGCGGATCGTAACCGGAGAAACGTTCATTCTTTTTGCAAGGTCCGTTACTTCAATACGTTGTTGTCTCGCAATCGCTTCTAAAATTTTGCTTTGTCTGTTGTTCATGGTTGAACCTCCTGTAATGGTAAGAAGACATTCGATGTTGTCTTCGTTATGATTATTGTTACTAAAATGCTAATAAATTATCCAAAAGTCAAATTTTTTATCTTCAATCTTATGCAAGGCGCTAAACATCCCCGCCTCTGCAACGGGTAGTTTGCCCCTCTGGGGCTTGCCCTGCGGGATTCAGATTGTTTTTCGAAAAATCCGCAGTTCAAGATGAACAGTAGCATCGGAAGTCCGCCTTCCCGCAACACGCGCATTCGTTTCAAACGAGCCTGCGGCGAGGCTCAGGCTTCCGAATAACATTCGAAAGAAGATTTTCTGACGCGCTGTCGCAAGATTAAATAATCATCAGAGTATTATAGCATAAGATGTTAGTTCTGTACAGAGACATATAACAGGGGTTTGCTCTAAATTTCACTCTCTTGTATGAAAGTCTGGTATAGTTTATCATAGAAATATGCGCATTATCGCCGACTTACACATACATTCGCGCTTTTCCCGCGCTACGAGCAAGAAGCTGACGCCCGCATACCTTGATCGCTGGGCTGCCATCAAGGGCATAGACTTGGTGGGAAGCGGAGACTGTACGCATCCCGCGTGGCTTGCGGAATTGAAAGAACAGCTTGAAGAAGCGGAACCGGGTTTCTATACGCTTAAAGACAGCATAAGGAGCGATTTTGATGCGACGGAGGCGGTAGCGGCGCGGTTGCCGAAACCGTTCCGCGCAAGCGCGTCATCCATCGTGTCCGGCAGCCGTTTTGTATTGACCGGCGAAATCAGTACCATTTACAAAAAAGGCGATAGAACGCGGAAGATACACCATCTGGTCATATTGCCGGATATCAAGGCTGCGGAAACATTTCAAAGCTTGCTTGAGCGGGTGGGCAATATACGGTCAGACGGTCGCCCTATTTTGGGCATAGATTCCCGTGATTTGTTGCGCCTGTTGCTTGATGCCGACGATCGCTCGCTGTTGATTCCGGCGCATATCTGGACGCCGTGGTTTTCCGCGTTGGGGGCGAAATCCGGCTTTGATTCCATAGACGAATGTTACGGCGATCTTACCCCGTACATTCCGTCCATTGAGACCGGGCTTTCCTCCAATCCGCCGATGAACTGGGCGCTTTCAAGCCTCGACCGGTTTTCCATTATCTCCAATTCTGACGCCCATTCGCCGGACAAACTGGGGCGGGAAGCGACGATCTTTGAAATGGACCGTTCATACTCCTCCTTGTCAAAGGCGTTGCGCCTTGAGACAGAAGGGCAAAAAGAAGAAAATGTCGCCGGCACCATTGAATTTTATCCGCAGGAAGGCAAATATCACTATGCCGGACACCGGAAATGCGGTGTCAGCATGGCGCCGGAAGACGTGGCGCCGGACGGACTCTGCCCCCGGTGCGGAAAACCGCTTACAGGCGGCGTGATAAACAGGGTGCTGGAACTTGCCGACCGTCCGGTTGACGAATGGGGCGTGTGCCCCCCTTCTTGGCGTGGTACGAACAAGCGCCCGTATGTGTCCCTCATTCCGTTGCGGGAATTGCTCGGCGAAGCGCTCAATATCGGGGGAACCTCGAAAAAGGTTGAAGTCGCCTATGCCGCGCTCATCGAAAAGGCGGGCGGCGAACTCAATGTATTGATGGATATGCCCATAGACAAAATTGAGGCGCAGATCATCCCGTCTGTTTCCGGAGAGTTGCTGGCGCAAGCCGTGTCAAGAATGAGGGCGGGACACGTGTTCATACAAGCTGGTTACGATGGCGAATATGGGGTGATCCGAGTCTTCGATCCCCGAAGCGAAGATCCGCGCAATGGAATGCTTTTCAGAGATGACGCCGCGGATACATCGCTCCCGCCGCTTTCTATGAAAAAAGCGAGAGCGATGGAACACCCGCCCCAAGCTGGTGAGGCTCGCATCCTAGACGCCAATCAAGCTTTTGCCCTTGACGCCGAACAGAGAGAGGCTGTCTCGTATACAGGAAATCGCGCGCTGGTCATTGCGGGACCCGGCGCCGGAAAAACCGCAACTTTATCCGCCCGCATCGCCCATCTCGTACAAAACGGCGTGGAGAGCGCATCCATCCTTGCCATAACCTTCACTGTAAAAGCAGCCGGGGAACTGCGGGAACGCATCGCCAAAACCGTTGCGGCGTCTGAAGACGCCGCCATCGTCGCCGCAACCTTTCATGCGCTCTGCACCTCAATACTAAGAGAACAGGCTGGACAACAAACCGCTCTTTTCAACAATTTCAAAATCATAGACAGCGATGAGCGGGATCGGCTGTTGCGGGAAATCTGCCATGAAGCGGGCGGCGCGATAAAAGCGCGCAGTTTGGAAAATTATATTGACGAGAGAAAACGACTGCTCATGCTCCCGCATGAGAAAACGCCGTTTTTGTTTACAAGCGAATCGGACGGCGAAGAAACCGCCGTAATGAGCCGTTGGGCGTTTGACGGCGGCGCCGTTAGCGCCGACGCTGAATTCAATGCGGAAAAAGACTTGCTTTACGGCGCATATCAGGATCGGCTTCGCAAAGAAACCGCGTATGACTTTGATGATCTGGTGACCGAAACGGTGCGGCTGTTTGTGAAACATCCAGACATCCTTTCCCATTACAGAAAACGATTCCGCTTCATCTTTGTTGATGAATATCAAGACGTCAACTTTGCTCAATACGCTCTTATCCGTCTTTTAACATCGGAAACAACTTCACTCTGGGTTATCGGCGATCCCAATCAGGCGATATACGCCTTTCGCGGCGCAGACAAACGCTTCATCGCCGGTTTCAAGACAGACTATCCCGAAGCCATGATATTCCACCTGACACGCAGTTTCCGATGCGCCGCGCCCATCATAGCCGCAGCTGGACGGCTTGTAGACGCTGATATACAGGGTTGCGCTGTGGGCGATGTCGCGCTTTCCCGAAGCCATTACGCCAGTGAAAAAGCGGAAGCTGAGGCTATTGCCCGTAAAATAGCGGCGCTTATCGGAGGAACCAGCTTTTTCGCGCTTGACAGCGGTGTGGCGGAAGGAAACGCCGGCGGCGCCGCTATGGAAGACTGCGTTGTACTTGTCCGCGCCGCGATCCTCGCGGATCCTATTGCCACGGCGCTTGCGGATCACGGCATCCCCTTCAAACTCATCAAGGAACAGGACGATACGCTCGGCATAACCATACAAGGCGTACGTCTTATGACGATGCACGCCTCCAAAGGACTTGAGGCGGAACACGTTTTTATCCCGGCTCTGGAAGACGGAATCCTCCCATTTACGCTGTACGGAGACACGCGGAACAGTCATATTGAGGAAGAACGGCGGTTGCTCTACGTCGCCATGACGCGGGCGAAACGCGGTCTGTACCTTTCCTGGGCTAAAAAACGAGTTTTTCAAAATCGCGTCATGGAAAATGAGCCAAGCCGCTTCATCAGCGTTTTGGAACCGCTTGTTCCACTTGCGCAGGAGCGAGTGCGCCCGCGCCGGGGAAACACGCCGGACACGCCGGTTCAAATGGATTTATTCGAAGGGGGCTAATACCCATATGCGTTTACTTAGGGACGAGCTGGCTCAACATGAACCGGCGTCTCATAGCGCCTAAACAATGGCTTTAACCGCTTGAACGCCATCTCTATCCGCCACCTCTGGCGGTATAAATCCAGCGTCAATTCAGCGGTAGCATCGGTTATTGAGGCAACGAGTGTCATATAGCGGTTATATGCCGCTTGCGCCTCGCTCACCGTCTTGTCCCCGTATTTCCTCATCCGTGTCTTCCGCAAGGTTTCAAGTCCTTTTTCCTCGGCTTCTTTGGTTTTTCGCAACACGC
>JAISCC010000022.1 GCA_031265845.1 Treponema sp. | reverse complement strand
ACTCGGCGCACAAGCTATATCCATCTCAAAAAATGGGCGGAGAATGCGAAAATAAAAAAGACCATCGGCTGGCACACTTCACGGAGAACATTTGCAACGCTGGCCTTGGAGAACGGCGCTGACATTTACACCGTTGCAAAACTACTCGGCCATAAGAGTATTTCCAATGTTACAAAATACGCAAAGGTTACTGACAAGCTACGCAGGACGGCGGTGGATGCTATTCCTGAAGTAGGGTTATGATTATTTTTTCTCCCCTCCGCTTGGAAAAAGATATTCTTTGAACTCGGTCGCTCCGTCAATCAGTTCTTTAGCGTAGCTTTTTCCGGAGAGGGCTTTGACTAGAGAATCGGGAGCGGCTTGCAAAGCCCTGATGAAAAGCTCCATCGCCTCTTTGCGCTTGTCTTCATCGCCAAGTGTTAAAGCCATAGTGTCACCCCCTTTCATTTATCGGCGTCGGAGAGGGAAACATAAACCTTCCTACGTATCATTAGAACCGCTTCGTTCATATCTTCATCATAACGGACTATAAAAAGTTGTATGCCATTTTCCGCGCATAGCGCGGCTTTACGTTTGTCAAGTTCTTGTTGTTTCCGCAAATCCGCAAGACCCCCCAAAAAATCAACCGCTTCATAGCGCTGTTTTCCGTTGTACTCCAGAGCGGACTTCCGTCTGGGAGTGCCATGATATTCTAGCCGCCCTATAGCGGACGGCTAAATAATTTTTTGTGGGAGCGATTTCTTTGCCTTCAGGGAAAGAAATGACCCTGTCATTTCATCCCATGAACTATGATTTAATGACGAATTTTTAATATTCCGGTAAAAATCATTCTTGCCAGCCATCGTAAATATACCAAAAATGGAGGACAGCGGTTCTGTATCTGTGTCGGAGGGTAGCCTTTTCCTGGGATCGCGCGCATCATTCGCAATAGCGATAATAAAAAGGTGTCCCAATTCATGCGCCAGATAAACTCGCAATTCTTTTTCCGGCATAGCGGGATTGAAATGAACAACAAAAAACTTTTTATAAAAGTATTGGGCGCTCCCTATATCCAGACCGCCAAGACTTGGCTCGCAAACTATACGGAAAAGCTGATTGCCAGTTATAATTCGCAGATATGATTCCATTGAGCGAATAATATGGGCTAAATATTGGTTGGTTATATCAAGGGCCCCGTAAACCTTTTCCAAAAGGTCTACATTCTCAATATCCGTCTGAAAAGCCTTCGCTATTTCCCGCTTCCTCTCCGGCGTTATCTTAAACTCATTCATGGCGGCTAAAACCCCGCCTTTTCATAAAGCGCGGCGAGCTTCCATGACCCAGCCAGGAACATCCTAATGGTGACTTCATATAGGGTTTCTGTAGGGGGAGATTCTGAAGAAAAAAAAGTTTGCGGGTTTCCCATAGCTTCATTGAGATAGTTTATACGATTTAAAGGCTCCGGTATGGCATACTTATTAAACGTATCCTCCAAGCCGTCTCTTGACACACATTCTTTGAGAGCGCCGATAATGATGTTACTCCGTTCCTCATCCATAATTCAATGCCTCCAATGCCTATTCTTGCATCTTCCCTTCTCTTTGTCAAGAATAATATGTCTCATTCTTAATCTTTATTTGTCTTTTCTTTCTACACTGCCACACACTCGCCTTCCTGTCCTCCAAAAACCCCTCGGCGGGTCTTACTCTTTCCTATATACACGCCGTTCGCCGCCGCCATCATGCTTTTGGGTGGTGAACATGGTTGTTGATCGCCCAGCGGAGCGCTCTTCCTCGAAGCCGCCGGCAACGGCGCAGACTCCAGCGATTAGCCTGTCGCGTCAGCTTTCGTCATCGCTTCCCGCAAGACGGCGTTCATCCGTGTTTGATAACCGCCGCCGTCGCTCTTTAGCCATTCAAGTATATCCGCGTCAATCCGGACGTTTACAGCCTTTTTAATAGGTTTATAAACGCTCCGCAGATGCGAGGGCTTGAATTGCGCCATTTGTTCTTCCGTCAACGGCGGACAATCTGAAAAGTCCGTATTCTTAAACGCTTTGATTTCCTCCAGCCTCTCTTTCGTAATGCTCATAATATAGACGCTCCTCATGCGGTTCGGCTGTCCGCGCCGATATAATGTAGTATATTTATATATATTTCATCCAACCCATCAAAGCGATTTTTTAGAAACCAGTTTTATCTTATATCCGAGAAAATCAGCGACTTTCGCGACGGTTTCAAAAGCGGGGCGCCCCTCAGCGGAGAGGGACTGATAAAGCGTGGTTCTGGAAACCCCGGCGGCTTTGGCGGCGCTGGTCATGGCTTTCCTTGCCATGGCTATATCCGCGAGGGCGACAGGAAGGAAAGAATAGTCTTTTTCTTCAACCGCCGCCGCAAGATACTCCTCAATGTCCTTTTCGGTTTTGAGGTAATCGGCAACGTCAAATTTCCTTGTTTTAAGCATTTATAACTCCTTTGCCATTTCTCTGGCTTTTTTTATATCCTGTCTTTGCGTGGATTTATTTCCGCCGCAAAGCAGTACGATAATTCTTATCCCCTTGTTGACAAAGTACAGTCTGAATCCGGGTCCGTAGCAGATTTTAGCTTCAAAGAGACCATCTTCAAGAGACCGGGTTTCACCGAGCGAACCAAGGGACATAATTCTTATACGCTTGACAATAACTTTCTGTGTCTTGCCATCCTTGACGCCGGAAAGCCAGCAGTCAAATTCCTCGGTGGTTTCAATGTCATACATATTAATATTGTATTATATATAAGACAAAATGCCAAGAGGTTTTTCAAAGAAGCCTCAGATTTTTGCGGATTATTTTTTACTTGAACCGTATCTATCGCTTTTCCCAGAAGCCCGACTGCGGTCTCCACACGCCGTCTTCCCAACAACCGCCTAGCACGCCGCCCGCTCCCCTTTTTCCAGGCGGCGTATAGGCAAGTATGCGGACGGCTTTATGCGGACGCTTTTTGTTCCACCTTGAGGCGGAAACCCAGATTGTCGAGGATTTTCACCACCGTCAAGAATGACGGATTGCCCTTTTCGGAAAAGGCTTTATACAGGCCTTTTCTGTTTAAGTTTAACTCCTTGGCGAGTTGGACCATGCCCTTGGAGCGGGCGATATGTCCAATGGTTTTCAGGAGGAATTCGGGATCGTCTTCTTGCAGGGCTCCATCAAGAAAGGCTATGACATCTTCTTTGGTCTCTATAATCTCTGCGGGATCCCAATCGGAAACGGCAGCTTTAACCATTTTATATCTCCTTCGCCAATTTTTTGGCATTTTCTATATCTCCGCTCTGAGTGGATTTATCGCCGCCGCAGAGCAGGATAATGATTTCCCTTCCGGCGTCTTTGTAATAGACCCGATAGCCGGGGCCGTAATCAATGCGCATTTCGGAGACGCCTTCCCCCACAGGCTTAACATCGCCGGGGTTCCCGTTGGCAAGCCTCTCTATACGCTGATAGATACGAAACCTTGCGTTGCTGTCATTGAGGTTTTTAAGCCATTTGATGAACACGTCCGTCCTGCGAATGGTCATAACACAAATGTATACTGTAGTACCCACATTGTCAAGAGACTGGTTAAGGAATTTTCGGATTTTTTACCGGGTTACTTATCTGGGGCTTCGGGCTGTTTGGGAGGGCGGCTTTTGCTGGGGACGTTGCGGATGGCTTCTAGCGCCGCCTGTCTTTTCGGGCGGAGATTCATCGCGCTCCGTCCGCAACGACTCCTGTTGTTCTAATACCATCTTGATATAGTCTCTTATCATCAGTTGCGCTTTTTCAGACAACCCTCTGAACATCTCCAGCACTTCGCCTTCCAAATGAGATTTGTTGTTTTGGAACATCTCGCCGTCGCCCGTACGCAGCCATTCTTCATTCACGTTAAAGACATGGCAGATAAGTTTAATGTTCGCCTCAGTGAGCGGATTCCTATTCGTTTCAATATTTGCGATAGTAGAGCGCTTTATACCTAGTCGTTCAGCGAAATCGGCTTGGTTCAATCCGAGACCTTTTCGCAATTTTACCACTCGTTTGTAAATCATCATACCTTCCTATTTTATTTTCGACAAATTTTTTCAAAAAAAGTCATTAAAAGACAAAAAAGTGCTTGATAAAGTTTATATCAAACTATATAATGTTATTAAAAGACAGTCAAGGGGAGGTGCTAATATGAATAAGAAAGAACTTGAGAAAGAAGTTATGGGTATGTTTGATAAATTGACGCCCATCAATCAAGGGGTTGTCGCCGCCGAAGTGAAGCGGGCATATCTGATAGAACAGGCTGTCCGCGAACAGTACGGCTTGATGGAGCCGCCGCGAGACAAGGGCGCGGCATAGGAGGCAAGAGGCTAGAAATGATAATCAACGCCCGCTTGTTTCAGAACGCCGTTTGCGGTGTGGCGCTTGTCGATTTTTCCGTCCACAGTGAGGTTTCTGTCCGTTATAGGGCTGTACCAAATGTCGTGGTCGCCTTTGCCGTGGCGCACAAAGCGGTAGCCGTTCTCCGCGAGAATCTTGCGGACTTTCTTCTCGTATTCCGCCATTACGCGAAAGCCTTCGCCCTGCGCTCCGCGACGAAGCGCAAGGTTACGTCTTTTCCCCGTTTGCCGTTCAGCGAGAGGATTTCCGGCGCGACATACCGGCACCGCTCCATAAGCAGATCGAGAGACCCCGCTTCAAGAGCGAGCGGAATGTCGTCGTTGATGGCGTCCCATCGTTGGGCTTCGTCGTCCCATGTCAAGGTGATGGTGTATTCGTTCATTGCGGATTCCTTTGCGTCAAAGGATAGCGCAAGCGGAGTTGGAAGTCAAGCGGGGTCGGGCTGGCAAGACGCGCGGAGGGAGCGCTCCAGTTCAACTACGCCTTTAGCGTGTTCCACCACTAGTTTTTGGGAGGCTTCGGAGAGTTGCCGGAATACGTCGAGCAGTTCGCTTTCATATTGCGCGTTGTTGTCGACGAACATGTCGCCTTCGCCTGTGCGGAGCCACTGTTCGGAGACATTGAATTCATAGCATATCATTTTTAGATTTTGTTCGGTAAGCGGCGTTCGACCGACTTCCACCGCCGAAATAATGCCAAACTTTAGTTTGAGTTTGTCAGCGAATTCGGATTGGGTCAGTTTAAGGGTTTTCCTTAACAAATGGGTGCGGCTGGCAATGGTGGTTTTTGGTTCTTGCTCCATGATGTGATTTTAATAAATAAAAGAAAAAAAGTCAAGTTTATTTATAAAATTTATAAAAAAGCGCTTGACATATTGTAAAAATTACAATATACTTTCTAATAGTTATATGAGGAAAGATGTATATCAGAACTGAAACCGACATGGAGAAAGAGTTGGTTAAAACAATGCAAAGCATTGAGGCGAAGCAGAATAAGGCGGAAGTGCTGAATTTTGCCCACGCTCTGCTTCTTGGCGAGTGCAATATCAAGCGGCAGTACGGTCTGGAGCCGCCGGCGAAGCGTCCGGCGTGAAGGAGGAGGAACGGGATGAAGGTGGAGGAGTGGAACGGGCGGGCGATCCGCTTTGTGGAGCGGGATGGCGAATGGTCAGCGGTTTTGGCTGATGTTGCCAATGCGCTTGATTTGGACGCGAAAGAAATAAATAGAAGGCTCACGCCGGA
>JAISCC010000134.1 GCA_031265845.1 Treponema sp. | reverse complement strand
GGGGCGGGGTATTGAAGATTTCACCTTCAAATCTTCGCGTATGCGGGGGAACAAATCCCCCACACCCCCAGTTTTAACCGCCCCAGAGAGGCGGGGTATTAAACCCCAAGGGAATAAAGCCGGAACGAAACTTATTAATTGCTTTTTTGTTCAAGCAGAATATAAAACAGAAAAGGGCATAGAATATTTCCATTACAAAAGGATAATGATGTTAAAGAAATTTTCATTTGATAAATTTCTTGACCAAATAGAAAAAGGTAATATTTTAATAGATTTTGATGCAAGAACCGGACACAATCATGGTACCAAATTTAGAATGCGTCAAAATTGTTTGCCGTTTTTATATGAGGAGACAAAGGAAATTATCTGAAGCAGCGGCGCATCGCACAACAGGACTGTATATGCTCCGCCGCTGGTAGGCGGCTCGGGGTTCCGTTTGCTCCACTCCCACGGCTCACTACACCCACATTTTGCCAGCTCTGGTCTTTGCTTCGCAAAGCCCTTATTCGGGCCGCCAAAACGTCGCAAACAGCAGAACGTTGAGTAAATTTCAGATAATAGACTTGAATGGGAAAATAAACGAAATTCATATATTGCCAATATCCTTTTCGACAACCTATTCTTATACAAATGAAAATGATAAATTGATATATGGGACTCGGGCCAATCGCACATCAAATCAGATTAATAATTTGCTGGGTGATATTGCGAGTGGCGATTTACAGCCGATAGTTGCCCAAGTTCAAGTAAACAATTCTGTTCGATTGGTGTCGTTTATGCCGCAGATTAACATGAAGCACGATATGAAATTTCACTTTGGAAATAATCAGACGGGGTGGTGGGGCAAAGACCGAAATCCCTGGAATCAAAAATTATCAAGGCGCAGAACCGCTTGGCGACGCGCATTGTTGCCGACAGTCGGAACCATTCTCGCATATAATGGGCTTCGGTTGTCGACCCAGGGATACCGAGAGAAGTAACTCTTACTTCTTGATTTGTTTTGCAAGACGCCCGCTCTGCGGGCATTTTTGTATGGGGGACTGTCATTGCAAAATTAGAAATCTGCCCAAGAATAGGTTGTCATTGCGGGGAGCAAAGCGGCGAAGCAATCGCATCCGATGCGGCGCCGATTATCCAAATATGGTTGCCCAGCGCTTTCTGATGATTGCGATGATGTCGTCGTAAACTTCCGGCCTGGTAAAATCGTCGTCATTCAGTTCATCGCGCAGGGATTCCGAGTGAACGCAGGGGGTGTCTGGCGCTTGCGCAAGTCCCCGCTATTTTTGCTCCTAAAGGGCGGGATTATTTAATACTTTTGTGTATATCAACACAAAAGTATTAGAAAATCTTAAATTATGACGGATGTTTGGGAAGACCCGGACGCTGAATTTGAGGAACGTTCCGTTGCCTGTGAAATTATCAACTTGGTGAAAAAATATGTGTAAAACAGCGCGGAGCATATATCTACGGCAGAAGCGGTTCGGGGACGAAAAAATCGACGCCTTGACGGCGCGCCCGCGCCCGCCGAACTGTCGCCTCCGCCTGTATCGATGTACCACTCATCACAGGCCAATCACATGAGCGGCGCAAAGATGCGCAGTATGTCCTGTACCACCCGCTGAAAAGCGTTGCGGGCGCAGTCTTTTAAGGTGATGAGGTGGGAAATTCGCTGGGTGTCCAGAAAATCTTTTTTTATCGCCACAATGCCGCTGTTTTGGTAGATGCAGACCCCACACTCAAAATGCAGATAGAGACTGCGGAAATCAAGGTTTGTGGTGCCGACGGTCGCTATCTTGTCATCGGAAACGAAGGTCTTTGAATGGTTGAATCCGTTTGTGTATTCGTACACCTTGACCCCGGCTTGAATGAGTTGCCGGTAATACGACCGTGAAGCAATCGCTACGATTTTCTTGTCCCACCGGTGCGGGGTGATGATGCGGACGTCAATGCCGCTTTTCGCCGCCAAGCTCAGAGCCGAAAGCAGGTTGTCGTCAACTACAAGGTACGGGGTGTTGATGTACACATATTCTTTTGCGTTGTTGATGATCTGGATGTACACATGCTCTCCCACGTTTTCATCATCAATGGGGCTGTCCGCGTACGGTTGAACATAGCCGTCAGACTCAACGGCGCACGGCTCGTCTTTCCAAGGATAGAACGCGGTGTAATTGTCCTTTTGAAGACGGGGGTTTATCTGCATCAATTCAAAGTTCCACATTTCAAGGAAAATCATCGCAAGCGACCACGCCGCTTTGCCGTGAAGCATGATTCCGGAGTCTTTCCAGTGTCCGAACCGCTCAAATTCGTTGATATACTCATCGGCGAGATTGACGCCGCCGGTAAAAGCGGCGCGTCCGTCAATTGCGATGATTTTCCGGTGATCGCGGTTGTTCTGTTGCGACGACAAAATAGGCGTAAACGGGTTGAAAACGATGCATTTAATCCCCTTTTCTTCCAGGCGCCGCTTGTAGTCCGGCGGCAGCGATAAAAAACAGCCTAAATCGTCATACATAATCCGTACGTCAAGTCCGGCTTTGGCTTTTTTCTCCAATATATCAATGATCGGATCCAGCATGACTCCCTGCCGCATTATAAAAAATTCCAGAAAAATATAACGCTCCGCAGTTTCAAGCTCTTGCAGTATGCGGGCGAAGTAGCGTTCCCCTGAGTCAAAATACACCGTTTGCGTGTGATCGTATATGGGAAAGCCCGCGTAATGCTGCAAATACCTGATTTGGGAAAGGCAGTCGTATCCAGCTTCGGCCAGCGCGGAGAACGTATCGCCGCACAAATAGTAGAATGATTTGCTCTCTTCCCTGTTTTGTATGATGAGGTTTGTCATTCTTTTGAATTGGGTGTGAAAAATAATGTATAAAATCCCGCCGAAAATGGGAAACGCCAATATCAAAAAAACCCATGTCACCTTATACGCCGGCTTTTCCTTTTTATTAACAATGTAGAGGCATACGGAGAGGCTCAAGAGATGGAACGCCAATCCCAAATAACGGGAAAGCAGATCCGATCCCAGGGTAATAAAAATAATGAACATAATCTGAACAAGCAGGAGGAAAATAACAAAAACCCTCCGCCTGAATATCACGCGAACCCATTTTTTCTTTTTTTTATAGTGTTTTTCTTTCATGTCTATTCATACGCCGATCACCGGGGCCACGCCCCGGCGCCGGCTCTTATCACGGCGACTTCATCGCCGCTCACGTCCAGCACCGTTGAGAAAAGACGCGCCTGATCTTCCCCGCCGTCAAAAATGAGATCAAGACCCGCAATGTCTTCCAGTTCCAGCCCGTTGTCAAAAAGCATGGCTTCCGGTTCATCGCCATCTTCCTCCATAGGAGGCGAAAGCATGGTTCGCTTTGCGGTTATAGAATAGAGCGGCGTTCCAAGCGCCTTGATAAGGGCGATGGGAACCGGATTGTCAGGAATGCGGATGCCAATCTCCCGTCGGGGAAGGCTCAACGCCTTTTCCGTCATGGGCAGTGTTTTCAAAATAAACACATACGGTCCCGGAGTCAGCCTGTTGATGAGTCTGAACCTGCTGTTGTCAAAGTTGCACAGATCGCTTACCTGAGACAGTTCCGAACAGAGCAGAGTAAAACGCTGCTCGTCCCGTTCCCGTGAAATCGCCCTGAGCTTTTTGATGCCGTCCTTTGATTTATACGAACAGACTATGCTCCAGCTTGTATCGGTCGGCAACGCGACAAGTCCACCCGCAGAAAGCGCGTCGGCTCCTTTTAACAAGAGACGGTCGTCAATGTTGGCCGGAATAATGTGCGCTATCATACCATTGTCGCTCTATTGATTGCGGTGTTTTGATGGTTCCCATACGAATTTCCACGTACACCGCGCACACGCGAATATATGGGCTTCCTGCATACCCATGCGCGGACTCTTTGCGCGCCCCGTAGGTTCAAACCTTGCTATCTTGTTGTATTCGCTCATAAAGGCTAGTATACATTTCTTTTTCCGAATAGACAATAGCGCCGGAGCATGATATGCTATAACGCGCAAAAAGGAGGCTTGTGTGCCAGACATCTATAAAAGACCAAGTTGGGACGAGTACTTTATGGAAGTGTGCGATGCCATCGCCAAACGTGCGACCTGCGACCGCGGCAGATCGGGTTGTGTCATCGCAAAAGATCACCAAATTCTGGTGACGGGCTATGTGGGGGCGCCCTCCGGTTTGCCCCATTGCGATGAGGTTGGACATCAGCTTAAACAGATGGTGCATGAGGACGGCAGTGTCACCACCCATTGCGTGCGAACCGTACACGCCGAACAAAATGCCGTCTGCCAAGCCGCCAGACGCGGCATCAGCATAGAAGGAGCCACGCTCTACTGCCGCATGACGCCCTGCCGAACCTGCGCCATGCTGATCATCAACTGCGGCATTGTACGGGTGGTTTGCCAGCGGCGGTACCATGATATGGCGGATTCCGAGGCGATGTTCAAGAAAGCGGGCATTGCGCTTGAATATGCGCATGATGAGACGCAGATGTATGACAAGCAATAAAGCGTTTTATAAGAAGAGGCGCGCCGCCGCTTGAATCGGTATAAAAATGCGCCGCCTTTTGCACTTGCTTTTCTAGCGCAAGCTGTATATACTGTTTGTTTATGACAAGGGGAATTCTTATTGCGGGCAATAACTCGCCTTTATTAACGGCGTTAGCTATAGAAGCCGCAAAACGGGTGGATCACTTTGCGGCGGCTCTCATTCCTGACGGGTCGGATAGATTGCTCTCCGTTTCAAGCGCGGAAGCGCTAAACTGGAATCCGGGGAGTCCCATTGCGGCGAAAACCTTGGTTATGGCGGCGGAAAACCGCTTGGGACAAATCAACGAAACCATTTTGGTATGCGCCCCGCCCGCGTCCTGCAAAGAGGAGGGACGACTAAACTACAGTGAAATTGAAAGCTTTGTTCAGGATCAGATCAAAGGTTGGTTCTTTTTGATAAAAGAGATAATTGAAGGTTTTCGGGCAAGAAAAACAGGCGTTTTAAGCTTGGCGCTTTCTCATGCCAATAACAAAAAAGACCTCCTTGCGCCAAGCGGTTTGGCTTCGTTCCAAGCCCTTGCCCAAGGGCTTCTTACGCTCGCCCCATCGGAACCGTTCCAAACGCTGGGATTTACTCCGCCCGAGACCGGCGACGACGCGGGTTTTGCGGCGTTTATCTTCAAAGTTATGGAAGAGGACAATAAAAAAAACAACGGCAGATGGCATAAATTCGGCAGATTAACTTTTTTTGGCAGATAGCGAAACAAAACGTTGGGAAAGAGCCGCGTGGAAGGTTGTTCGCGTTTTGGAATAGGCTTACGCATCTTTTTTATGAAACAGACCGGTTTGAATAAAGACAGATACACCGTCCGCTTCCACGCCAAACCGCGCGGAAAATGTGGATGAAATCGGCGCTATCGAAGTGAAAGTTTGCGGTTTCCACAAAGACGGCCTATCCACGCTTGTTCTGTGGGTCAAGGCTAGCGCATACATGAGCGTATGATCGCGAGCGGCAATATCAAAAACGCCTACGTCGCCTAACATTCCGGCTGTTGCGAACCTTCGGTTCGACGACGTTTTGCCAGCCCGAATAAGGACTTTGCGCAACAAAGACCATGGCTGGCAAAATGTGTTTGCCGTGGGAATGGAGCGCAACGGAATGACCTAGGCAAACCGCAACCCGAACCGCTTGCTGGCGGCGAAGCGCATACAATCCTGTCATGGGAAGTTAATTTTGCTTTTATTCGCAGTGAAGTCTCATATCACGCCCTAAAGGGCGACCCTTTAGGGCGGTTAGAGTTGGCGACGCCAACAAAAAATGGCGGCAGGCTGGTTTGCATAGCAGACCTTCACGGTTACATAATTTCCTTACAGTCGACCCGAAGGGTCGCAAACCGAAGGTTCGCCGGATCTGTTGAATGAACTGCGGCGTCCCTTGGAAAAGGCGCTGACTAGACCATATTCAAATAGCAAAACGGGCTTTGTCAATAGGTTTGCCTGTTGATGTGATACAAGACTTCGCCGGATTAACGGTTGAATCCATTATTTCATTACAAAACGAAAAATGAACTTTCCCACCTTTTCAAGGTGAGAGACGTATGGCGCATTCTCTGTGAAACCGGCGTTTAACACAAAGCGTCTCTAAACGCCGGAAACACCGCGACACACCGTTTCAATATCCCCTGCATGTGGGCGATAAGAACGCCGTAATTCGTGATGGGAGTCTTTTGATCCGCAGCGCATGTTTGCCGATAACGCATTTCGCGGTTGTTGAGCATACAGCCTCCGCAGTGAACGATGAGTTTGTAGGGCGAAAGGTCCAACGGGAAATCGCCGCCGGAGGTGAAGGCGAATTCGAGCCGTTTTCCGGTGTAGTTCCGCATCCAGCGGGGCAGTTTGACAGCGCCAATGTCATCGCATTGCCGGTGGTGGGTGCAGCCTTCGGAAATAAGGATGGCATCGTTGTCTTTCAACGCATCAAGAGTCTGAACGCCCTCCACCGCAGCGGCAAGCAACCCGTTGTAGCGGGCGAACAGTATAGAAAATGAGGTGAGCGGAACATCTGGCGGCGTGTCAGCGGACACTTTGGCGAACACTTGGCTGTCGGTTATCACGAGACGGGGTTTTTTTCCTAAATGTTGCAGTGTTTCGCGCAATTCGTGTTCCTTCACCACTATCGCGGTTCCATCCGCTTCCAGTATGTCGCGGATGGTCTGTTGCTGAGGCAGGATGAGCCTGCCCTTCGGCGCGGCTTTGTCAATGGGAACCACCAGCAACACAAAATCTGATGGGCTTATGAGGTCGCCTGCCAAACGCAGTTTTGGCTCTTCCGTCTTGGCAAGCGCGGTGATTTTCTCTTTAAGCGCGTCAATATTGGTCTTGTTTTTCGCGCTTACGCAGATGCCGCATGGTTCGGCGTTCCCTTTTTCCAGAAAATCCAGAACGGCGCGATCCGCAAGGTCGCTCTTGTTATATGCGATGATGAAGGGCGTTTGTTTTTTCTGAAAAAGCTTGATGAGTTCCTGTTCGGCTTTTTCTTCTGTTCCGGCGCTTGCGTCTGCCACCAGCACCGCGACATCGGTCTTGTTTAGCGCCTGCTTCGCTTTGAGAACCCGAAGCTCGCCGAGCGCGCCTTCATCGTCAATGCCCGGCGTATCAATGATTACAACCGGTCCCAACGGGAGGAGTTCCATGGCTTTGTATACGGGGTCTGTCGTGGTGCCTTTCACTTCGGACACGATGGCGAGTTCCTGCCCGGTGATCGCGTTGACAAGGCTTGATTTTCCGGCGTTGCGCCTGCCGAAAAACCCAATATGCACCCGTGAGGACGAGGGCGTTTCATTCATATTTCTCTCCTATTCCCCCAAATTTTTTCCATTTGCGTCAATTCTATGGCGATTTTCCATACGCGGCGGTCGATTTTCGCACGGATCCCGCCTTTTGGAGGCGATTCCAATGGAGCGTCTAATGACGGGGCGTTTATTATATCACATTCCCGTTCCGCGCGACAACGCTCCGCTTGTATTGAATCAATGTCTCGCCTTTGCGCCGGCGTAGTTATTGCAAGGCAATTTTTCTTATGTTTCCTCTTGATAAAAATATTTCAGCCGAATCGTTGGGAAATCCGGATTCGGACGCGCTTTCACAATACGCCGCTCTATAGGTTCCGTCTTATAGGGATGCCTTTTCAAAAAACTCCATATACAAAACCGCGTTATTTTTGTATACTTCTCACCATGAACACACCGTTTGTCTTTTTGTGGACGGCTTTTTTTTCCTTTTTGCCGATTTCTGAACTCAGGGGCGGCATACCTTTTGCCATTGTACATGGAATCCCGTGGTATATAGCCTATCCTTTCTGCGCGGTTTTGAACGCTTTGGTTGCGCCGGCGTGCTGGATATTTCTGGCGACCCTGCACAAACTGTTTCTCAAAATGGCGTGGTATCAAAACCTGTTCGACCGTTTTGTCGAAAGGGCGCGGACAAAACTCCATAACGGCGTTGAAAAGTGGGGAGCCGTGGGGGTGGCGATTTTTGTTGCGATTCCCTTTCCGCTTACAGGCGCGTGGACCGGCACGCTCGGCGCGTGGGCGCTTGGATTGAGCAAACGAAAGACCATGCTCGCGGTCATTACCGGCGTGGTTGTCGCGGGCGCCATCGTCACCCTTGTGATGACGCTTGGCATTCAGGGGCTTCAGTTCTTCCTGAAAAGAGACGCCATGCCGACGCCCGGCTGATTCTCGCGGCGGACGGTTTGAAACATCATTTGAAACATCTCCAAAAACAGCGTGGCGCGACATGACGCCGGCGGAAGACCTCAATGGACCGCAGTTGCAGGCGGTCAACGCCATTGAAGGCCCCCTCCTCATCATAGCCGGAGCGGGATCGGGCAAGACGCGAGTCATCACCTACCGGATAGCGAACATGCTCGACAGGGGAATCCCCCAGTCCGCGATCCTGGCGCTCACCTTTACGAACAAGGCGGCGCGGGAAATGGAGGCGCGTGTCAAGGAACTGACCGGCAAGAAACTGCAAAACCTTACGGTCAGCACCTTTCACGCATTCGGCGTGAAAGTGTTGCGCGATGAAATTGAAGCGTTGGGCTACCGCGGCAATTTTTCGATTTACGATGAGGTCGACCGCGATCAGGTGATAAAGGACAGCCTCCGTGAATGCAAGGTTTCTACGGAAGGCGTGGACCTGTATGCGCTTGGGCAGCTCTTTTCCAACGTGAAAATAGGGCGCGTGAGTTGGGGACACGGCGCGAACAGCGAATACGAACATGTGTACGAAGAATACCAGCGGAATTTGAAACTCTACAACGCGGTTGATTTTGATGATCTTTTGGCGCTTCCTATACGCCTTTTTGAGCGATACCCTGAAATTCTCTCATCATACCGGAGCCGCTACCGCTATATTATGGTGGACGAGTTTCAGGACACGAGTTTTATTCAATACCAGTTGATGAAACTGCTTGTATGTGGAGCCGCGCGCGGAGACGAGGAAACCGCTTCCGCGCCGCGCAATATTTGTGTGGTCGGCGATGACGATCAGTCCATCTACTCGTGGCGGGGCGCGAATTACGAAAACATCCAGCGGTTTGAAGAAGATTTTCCCGGGGTCGTGGAGATAAAGCTGGAGCAAAACTACCGTTCCACAACCACAATTCTGGAGGCCGCGAATGGCGTCATTTCCAACAACACCAACCGCAAGGAAAAACGGCTCTGGTCAGGAAATGGCGGAGGCAAGCCCATTGAGATTTTTTATCCCAAGAATGAAAGCGACGAAGCGGACTTTATCGCGGAGCAGATAAAGCGCATAAAGTTTCAGGAGCATCTGCGCTACGACGAGTTTGGCGTGCTGTTGCGTACCAACTCCATGAGCCGCGCCATTGAGGAGGCGTTTCTTTCACTTAATATACCGTACCGCATGTCCGGCGGCACGAGCTTTTTCCAGCGCAAGGAAATCAAGGATGTCCTCTCGTATCTGCGCCTTATCGCCAACCTTGAAGACGATGTGAACCTCCTCCGCATCATCAACACGCCGCGCCGGGGCATTGGCAAAACATCTATTGCGGCGATAAGCGAACTGTCCGCCAAAAACCGCTCCTCCCTGTGGGACGCCATGACGCGGTTCAGCCTTGCGGATGACGCCCTTTTTCAGGAAGAAATGGGACGCGCCGACGTGCGGGAATTCATGGCGCTTATAGAGAAGAGCCGCGAAGAGATGCTGGGGAAGCGAGGGCTTTCGCAAAAGACGCGGGCTTTGGTTGAAGAGATCGATTATTGGGGCTATTTGGTGACGGAATTCAGCAAGAATGAAAAACTGGCGCGGTGGAAGTTCGGCAATATTGAGTCCCTGATCCAGTCGATGGTTGTGTGGGAGAACGATCCCGACAACCTTGACCCGACCATCTACCCGTATCTGAACCGCATCAGCCTCATCACACGGGATGACGGCGATGGTGACGCGGACAAGGGCAAAGTGAATCTTATGACCATACACTCTTCAAAGGGGCTTGAGTTTCCGGTAGTGTTCATCGCGGGCGCCGAAGAGGGCGTTATTCCGCACGCCCGCAGCATGGAGGAAGGCGAAGGCTCCATTGAGGAGGAGCGACGCCTGTTTTACGTGGCCATCACTCGCGCGCGTGACAAGCTCTTTATCACAAGCTGCCGAACGCGCCGGAAGTTGCAATCTTCCGCTGAGTGTCAGCCTTCGCCGTTTCTGGCGGAAATTCCCCAGCATCTCATTGAGTACCATGAAGCCGTACAAAAGACGCCCGAAGATGAAGAGGCGGAAGCCGCGGCGTTCTTCACAAGAATGAAGGCGATGTACAAGTAGCGGACGCTACAAGCGCGTCAAAAATTTTCCCATTGCGTCCTCTTTTAATTGCGGAACGAACTTGAAAAAGTCTGTTTTCTTTATAAAATAGACGATAGATATGCCAGTTCTTTTACTCTTCGTATGTGTTTTTCTCTTTTCCTGCGCCCACCAACAAACGAGCGTACCGATGTCACCAGCGCCCCCGCCGGTTGAGGGCGAATCACGGGCGCAGGATGGAACGTCGCAGGAAGCGTCTCTGGAAGCCGTTGGCGCTACGGGTGAACGGGAGCCTCCTGCCAAGGAAGCTCCCAGAACGCTTCTTGAGGAAGCCCTCATTATGGTAAAAAACAACGCTGTGCAAAAGCGGTGGAGCGCGCGGAAAGACGATATTGCCGTATACGCGGATTTTTCGATTGGCGGCATCGAATTTACCGTTGTGTATGACATTCTTCACGCCTCTCTTCGGGAGGACGGCCATTTTCAGACGCCTTTTTTAATAGAAGCCCCGGCTACCGGAGAAATGCTGGCCGACAGCCTTGATTGGCAGATTCAACACGATGATTCCGGATTGCTTCTTTCCTTTGATGATGATTATATTGAAGCGTGGGAGCGCAACTTCGATCTGTTTGACCGATACGGCGCCCGCCTCACCTTTTTTGTTCAGGGCAAGCCGTTGAGTTTCGCAAAACGGGCTTTGGCGCGGGGGCACGATGTGGGCTATCACACGATTCATCACCTCAATTTACCCCAGGTGTCAAAGGCGGTTTTTATGGAAGAAACCACCTCGGAAATTGCGGCGTTCCGCGCCGCCGGCATCCCGTTGCGCTCCTTCGCCTATCCTTACGGGCTTTCTTCCCCGTGGATGCATGAGGAGCTTTTCCATTCGTTCACGATCTTGCGCGGCTACGGCGTTACATTTCACTTGTATGACGCCGCAGCCATAAAACGAGGCTATGTCGCGGCGAAAGCCATTGACAATATTCTCTATAAAGCCGACAATGAATTCCAAGCCATTATAACGCTGATGTTGCGGACAGTTAAATTTATCGGCGGCGGGAATGTTTTGCCATTATGCACGCACAACATCTCAAATCTTGCGGATTGGGGCATAACGCCCGCTCGCCTGGAATTCCTGCTCAAGACGGCTCAGGATTTAAAACTAAAATTGTATTGTTACAGGGATTTTTTATAGAGATGTTCAAGTTTGGCGCGGGCAGCGAGTAAACCCCGACTCGTAGGCGGAGATGCAAAGGCATAAGAAAACGTGGGGGTCCGCCAGTTACATTCGATTAGCGCAGGGTTGCGGCGCAGCTTTTGTGTATGCAATGTTTCTATTCCAAAAGACTGTCATTACTTGTGAAAATTTCGCCATTCAGAGGATGCGCAACAATCACACGCAAAGGCAAAGAATGTTTGCAACTGAAAATTAGATTATCCAGCATCAGGCGCGATAGCTGTGTCGTCCGCGTCAACTGTGTCATTCCCAGAGCCGTTGCGGAGACTGATCCGGCGTCAGACCCGCAAAGCGGGTCTGCGCATATACACTCCTGTCATGCGCCGCTACAACTTTTTACATTGTTTTTATCTATAATCAGTTATTCTATGCCTGTTATATAAATTTACAGCGTTGAAAATATTTTCCTGCCCTGATTGCAATATAAATGCGCCGATTATTTCAGTAACAAGTCCGCCCAACATTATACCAAGAGCCGCTTTAAGATTATTTTCATAGAATCCTTTATCCTGCCTATAACCAAAAATCGGTATATATGCGCCAGCGATTGCTGTAGTCAAGCCACCCCACATCAAGATATTTCCAGCAATAGTTTTACCGCGATATGAACGGTATTGTTGATTTGCATCTTCATATTGGATAAGGGCATTTTTCATAGTATCCTTTATCCCATACACTGTTACAGAGCTTTGGTTTTGAAAATTTAATGTCAATCCACCAAACATGCTATAACTCCATTGGAACAATTTTGTATCATAATAATCTAAAAGATTATCACTTGTTTGTGTGGTTTCCTGAGCCGCCAACTTGTCAGAAAAGGTTATTGCCAATGCCAAAAATCCAATTTTTAGAATCATTTTCATTTCATTCCTCCAATAAAAATTTATACACATTATGCCAAAGATATTTTGCAATGTCAACAAATTTTCAAAAAAATTTATGGCGCGAGGATATTTTCGATGAATTCATCTATAAAAAGAATATCGAAGATGCGAATGAAGTCAAGGATACTATTGTGCGCAACCGTGTGTTGATAAATTTCAACGTTGATTCTGGAAGAATTTTATTCGCAGTGGGGTTTAATACCCCGCCCCTTGGGGCGGTTGGAATTGGCGACGCCAACGAAAAATGGCGGCAGACTGGTTTGCATAGCAAACCTTCACAGTTACATAATTTCCTTGCAGTCGAACCGAAGGGTCGCAAACCGAAGGTTCGC
>JAISCC010000132.1 GCA_031265845.1 Treponema sp. | reverse complement strand
GCGAACCTTCGGTTTGCGACCCTTCGGTTCGACTGCAAGGAAATTATGTAACTGTGAAGGTTTGCTATGCAAACCAGTCTGCCGCCATTTTTCGTTGGCGTCGCCAATTCCAACCGCCCGTATGCGCTTCGCGGCCGTTGCGCTCCATTCCCCAACTCGCCGACGCGTTTTCCGCCCCACTTTACCCGTCCGGCGCCTTATGGTATACTGCATGCATGAAGTACGCAGCCTATGACGAGGCTCGACGTTAAGCGAAATTACCGCGCCGGTTTGGGGAAATATATTTTTTCTCAGCAGGATACGTCGGCAAGTTAGAATACGCTTATTTACCGGATAGCGGCATATTTATAAGGCGAAGCGACAGGCGGCAGGGGCGAGCGTAGGAGTGGTGTAGGAGCGCATACAATTTGGAAACGGAATTTGTGCATTGTTTTGGGATAAAAAAAACCATATTGGCGGGTTTGTCTCTTGAAGAACTGAGGGAGTTGCTAAAACCATTGCCCGCATTCCGCGCAAAACAGATTTTCAGATGGTTGACGCGGGGCGTCCGGTCTTTCAACGACATGACGGATATCTCTTGTACCGTACGCGAAGCCTTGGAAAAACGCTTTTCCCTGTATTCAAGCGTTATTTCACAACGGCTTTCCGACAGCGACGGCACGGTGAAAATCCAGCTTACGCTGGAAGACGGCGGTACGATAGAATCGGTGCTGTTGTCTGACGGCAAAGAGCGGAAAACAGCCTGCATTTCAACGCAAGTCGGATGCGCGATGGGCTGCGTGTTCTGTAAAACGGGCGGCGTCGGCTTTAGGCGCAATGTAAGCGCGGGTGAGATTATCGAGCAGTTTCTGCACCTGCGCTCTATAGCGGCGTTTTCCAACGTGGTGATCATGGGCATGGGAGAGCCGTTGCTCAACTTGTCCGCATTGCGGGAGGCGCTAGATTTCATCGTCGGCGGCAACGCCATTGGCGTCGCGGATGAAAGCCTCTCTAAACGCAGAATTACGGTGTCAACAAGCGGCATAATCGCGGGCATACACGACTTGGCGGACAACGGTCCGTATATACGGCTCGCCGTGTCCCTCACAACCGCAGATGAAGCGCAACGTGAAAAACTCATGCCGGTGACAAGAACAAACCCGTTGCCGCTCCTCAAGAAAGCGCTAATGTACTATCAGCGGAAAACCCCCAAACGCATCACCATGGAAGCGGCGCTGTTGCGGAATATCAACACATCCCGAAAACACGCTGATCTTTTGGCGGAATTCGCGCAAGGGTTGGATGTGGTTGTAAACGTCATCCCATGGAATCCGGTTGCGGGTCTGCGTCTTGAGGGCGTCCCCCTGCAAGAGCCGGATAAGGCGGAGTCCGAGCGGTTCATCGCGGCTTTGCAAAGAAGGGGGATGAACGTAACCACGCGCTTCAAGAAGGGGCGGAGTGTTGCGGGCGCATGTGGGCAATTGGGGTGACGGCAGGGTGAAACGATGGCGTGACGCAACGCACGTTATGAAGTGAACACATCTTTAGAAAACGGGTCCACGTCCGGTTTATTAGTGTATTATGTATGGAGACTGTTCCACAAGCGCGTACGCCGTCTCACGCGAGGCGGAATACATACAGGCAAAGCGCTTGGGTATACGGAATTCGTGGGATGAATAGTGGAATGGCAACAAAAGTGGCGGGATCAGCGCTGGCGCACTGTTTGGAGGTGAGGGGAATTGAACCCCTGACCTTTTGAATGCCATTCAAACGCTCTAGCCAACTGAGCTACACCCCCAAAGGATTATTCTATTATCCAAATAAATTTTGTTTTGTCAAGAGCGTCCGCTCCAAAAAAGTGCAATTTTTCGCCGACTTGCGCGGCGCATTCTGTACGAACCTTCGGGGCGTCTCCAAGAAAGTGGCGGAGATTGATTTTTTATAATCATATCTCTCCAAAATAGGTCTGTGCATAACGAGGGAAAAGGTCACCCGTCTCGAATAAACGGGGAGGCATGAAATACACGATGAGCGCTGTAGCATTGGGAAAACTGCCCCTGATAGAGGGTATAGACGGGGCATACACGGTTCGGGAAGCGGACAAACGGCTGATGATGAGCGAGCGGCATGTGAAGCGGTTGAAACGAAGGCGGCCTTGGTGGAGTAACGCCGCTTATGGTCTGGGTATGTCTTCTCACCGTATGCTAACGGGATATATCTACCTCGTTAAGCCTATTTTTCCGTATCACGAATTGAGCGCATTCCCGCGTTCAATCTTGAAGCGCATCGCTCTCTGTCTTTATAGCCGCCATCCAAGCGCCTATAAAAAAGGCCGCGCCCATCTCTCCAGAGGTGAACGTGAAGAAATCGCCGCCGGCCTTGAACAAGGCCAAGCGTTGCTGTCAGGCTTTACGTGGCATCCTGTCTGGTAATGACGGCTGGACTTATGAGGATATAACCAAAAGAAACAAGTAACGTTATGAACAGAATACATGCAACGCCAATGGAGTGTTTAGGTTACAAGACTCCTGCCGAGCTTTTTCAGGTGGCTAGATGTCACATCTGGTTATTTTCAGCGCCGCTTCCACCTAAACCGAGTCCCGTCCTGCCGGATAATCCCCGGTTGTGCGCAACCACGGTTGGGCAAGGCGTTTTTTCATCGCATGGACTGCCCCGGCAAGCCCCACAAGGGATTCGTCAATTCCCGTCTGTGGTACTACTCCGTCATCCTGATGATCGTATGCCCTGCCAGTTCCATGACCGTCATGGACAGGGCGATTCATTGCCGGCGCGGTGCGCCTTGACATTTTTTTGAAAGACATGGTAAAGTGACGTTACAGTATCATTACTGTACCAGGAGGCAAGCATGAAAAAGCGGACGAACATCACTTCTACTCAGGAACAAACGGCTGGAGCCTCCGTAGCGCGGCAATCCACAGACTTTTAATCCACCACCCAACGAGGCTCTTTTTCTCTACAGCAACCGTGTTTTTACGTGAAACCGGTTAAGGGGCGCATGACAAGCGTGTACATACGTCGTATATAATGCGCGTCTCGCCGTATGGCGCCGCCCCGTCACATCAGGAGTTGTCATTGGTTGCCATTTGGTTAAGCGTCTCTGCGGGTACTGGTCCCGAAGAATGCGCCTACGCCGCCGCGCTGACCCTGCGGGTTCTTCAAAGGGAAATTGAAGAAACCGGAGGCGGAGTCGCATTGCGGATTATTGACGCGGAACCGTCCCATGAAAAGGGCGCTATCCGTTCCGCGCTGGTCGCGCTCGAAGGAGAGGGGGCAAAACAATTCGCCCTCTCGTGGACAGGCATTGTCCAATGGATCTGGCGCAGCGCGTATCGTCCCCATCACAAACGAAAGAATTGGTTTGTCTCAGTCAAACCGTTCATGGAACCTGAACAGGGAGAAACGCTCTCGCTGTCCGACGTACGCTTTGAAACCGCCCGCGCCGGCGGGCCGGGCGGTCAATACGTCAATAAAACGGAGAGCGCGGTTCGCGCCGTTCATGTCCCGACCGGAAAAAGCGCGACAGCCCGCGAGGAGCGTTCTCAACTATTGAACAAAAAGCTCGCCCTTGCGCGGCTTGCGTCCCTGTTTGTCCAGGAACAAGCGGACCGGAAAAAACAATCAAAATCAGCGTTGCGCCATACTCATTGGGAATTGGAACGGGGCAATCCAATTCGTATCTATGATGGAGAGACTTTGAAGCTGATAAAGCTAATACAGAAGGAGGAAAAACAGCGTGACTGACAGCGTAACTGACGAATCCACAGGCACGGTTTCAATAAAACCGATCCTGGTACAGGGCGCGTATAACAAAGCGCATGTGTACGCGAAATCTCTGGAGGCGGCGTGCGAAAACAAAATAGCGCGTTATCTCAATCATCCGGCTTTCGCGGACACCATTGTGCGCGTCATGCCTGACGTACATCTGGGAAAAGCCACGGTAATAGGCTGGACCGCAACCTATACGAATGCGCTGATTCCATCGGTCATCGGGCTTGACATCGGCTGCGGCGTGTGCGCCTGCAACCTCGGCAGGGGAAATCTGCGTTTTGACAAACTGGATGCGTTTATCCGCAAAACCATTCCCTCGGGTCAATCGGTGCGCACATCCCTCCACGAATCCCTTGATGACATGAATGTCTTTGCGTCTCAGGGCGACAGCGGCGGTGAATTAGCCGACGCCGGAAGGTTCAAACAGGCGATCCACGCGCTGTGTGAAAAACAGGGCGAAAACCCTGAACGGGTGTTCGCCTCGCTTGGGACGCTCGGAGGCGGCAATCATTTTATCGAAGTTGATGGTGACGAGGCGCACAACCGCTGGCTTTTGATACATTCCGGCTCCCGGATGTTAGGGGCGCGAACCGCTGAACACCATGAAACTATCGCCCTGCGGGAAACCGACGCGGATAGCCCTATCAAGTATCTTTCCGGCGCGTCCGCTGACGAGTATCTGGCGGATATGCGCATTGTCCAGCAGTACGCCCGCGTAAACCGCGCGCTTATGGCGCATACCATAGCAAGCGGGTTTTTCAAGGTTGACCTGCGGGAAACCGAATGGCGTGACTGCGCCCATAATTACATTGATAGGGAGACCAAAATGGTGCGGAAAGGAGCCATCTCCGCCCAGAAGGGCGAGCCGGTGGTCATTCCGTTTTCAATGGCCGAGGGCGCGGTGTTGGGACGCGGCAAAGGCGCCGCCGCGTGGAATTGCTCCGCCCCTCATGGCGCGGGAAGAAAAAAAGCGCGATCAGACGCGAGGAGCCTTTCTCTTGACGAATACCGCAAAGAGATGCGGGGAATATGGTCAAGCGTCATTTGCAAGGACACGCTTGAGGAAAGTCCGATGGCGTACAAGAAAGCGCGGGATGTTCTTGACTATATCGCCGATACGGTTGACGTGGAGCGGCGTCTCAAACCGCTGTACAATTTCAAAGCGGTGGATTGAGTAGGGGTGTTAGAAAACGGCGGATGGCGCGGCTTTCTGCAAGAAATTCGCGCCATCCGCGAGACTGGTGAGACAACCAACAGGGTTGTTGAACAAGTGCATTGAAAGGCGGCAGCGATTGCGCGTCTTGCGAACAGGGATCGCGTTGGAAGCGCCTTACGGCGGAGATGAAGCGGAGGGTTATTGCTGCACGCTCAACACGCGCCGCATTGCAACGCGCCCTGATTGAAAGAATGACCTGTCTCGCGCTTCAAGGCGAGGCAGGCGCAATCGCGCCCCAAAAGCTGCCGGGGCACCGGTAAAACGTTCTTGACAGCGGGGTCTGCGTCCAAAGCGGCGCCTTTTGGCCGCCGCCTCGCCTCGCGCCACCACAAAGCCGCACGCAACATCGGCCAGACAGATGACACCCGGCGCGGCTATAGCCCGCCCAGAGGCGGGTATTCTCCCTTAAAAAGACGAATTCGCACACGGAATTCGTAAAAAGAACCCTTGCGTACAAACGCGCTGTCTGTTATAATACAAGCCATGAACGCAAACGTAGCGACCAATAACACAACTCACGCGTGAGACGCCCCGCGCTTCCCTGTCGTTATTTTGCCCCCCCCCCCCCCCGTAATACTGTAACCGTATACCGCGTTCACACGCAACCATCTCATTCTTTACGCCTGCGGCGATTCACGTGCGCAGGCTTTTTCTATATGCGTCTTGTCATGCGTCAACGCGCAACGGAAGCGTAATCACCTAAAAGGAATGAAGGAGGATAAGAATGAAGAAACGCCATTCTTTCGGCAAGCGCGCGATATTCGCGCTCTTGGCAACACTACTCACCGGAACGACGCCTGGCTGTTCCGGCGGCTCGCAGCAAGAGGCCGACGTGGTTTTACAAAGCATAGCGATAACCAGCCTGCCTACCAAGACCGTATACGAGCCAGGCGAAGCCCTTGACATAAGCGGTCTCGTAGCAACCGGAACCTATTCGGACGGTACGACTAGGACGGAAACCGTGAGCCTATCTAATATAAGAGGGTACGACGCCAACACAGTGGGGACGCAAACCCTGACCGTTACGATAAACGGCAAGACCGCGACCTTCACGGTGACGGTGAACGCCGGTTCTACCGGCGGCGCGGTTCTGCAAAGCATAGCGGTAACCAGCCCGCCCGCCAAGACCGTGTACGCCATAGGCGAAGCCTTTGACATAAGCGGTCTTGTGGCAACCGGAACCTATTCGGATGGAACGACCAGGACGGAAACCGTGAGCCTGTCCAATATAAGCGGGTACAACGCTTACCTGATGGGTTGGCAGACGCTGACTGTAACAATAAACGGCAAAACCGCGACCTTTTGGGTAACCGTAAGCGCCCCAACAACCGCCGGCTTCACCGTGAGCCTTGAAGACCCCCTCGACGGGTTTCCGGAAGCCATCATCCTGTCCAAGAGCGGAACGCCCGCGTCTCTGACGCTTGCGATCACCGGAACCTACGCCTCCTGCCAATGGCTTCTCAACGACAGCGACACGCCCGTCTCAACGAGCGCAATCTGCGCCCTGAACGCGGCGGACTGCAGGCTGGGAGTCAACACCCTCATGGTGGAGGCGCGGACGGCCTCCGGCGCGTATTATTCACGCGAAATAACATTTACCGTTGCAGAAGGAGCGTAACAATGAAAACACGAATTTTAAGAGCGTTGATCAGTGGTTTGGCTATGGCGCAATGCCTGTCCGCGCTAACAGGATGCGACATGAGCGGCGCGTCCTATGACGCGGACCATACGGAGGCGAAGGGCGTGGTGCGGGTCGTCGTCGGCTCGGAAAACGCGGCGCAAACCGACAGCCGCACCGCGACGCCCGAAAATCCCGGGTTCGCCTATACGCTGACTTTCAGCGCGGAAGGAAGGCCCGCCGTAACAGCGGCGCTGTACGGGCACACCGGCGCGGTTTCGCTGAACGCGGGAACCTGGACGTTGATCGTAACCGGTGAGAAGAATGGAGAGACGGTCGCGGAGTCTGACCCCATGTCCGTAACGGTGTCAGAGGAAGGGGCGACCGTATCCGTAACCGTACATCCCACGCTGGACGGCCCGAATGGAACATTCCGTTACGCCATCTCCGCAGACCCCGCCTTGACCGAAGTTTCAGCCGTGTTGACGCCCCGCAATGTGGGGAACGCGGCGCAGAACGAAACCGCCTTGACTATAGGGGGGGAGCGTGAGATGAGCGTCGCGCCCGGGTATTACCGCCTCACAGTACGAGCGGTGAAGGGCGCCCAGCCCCTTGTCAGGCGTGAGACGGTGCATATTTATTCGTACACCGAGACATACACGTCCTACGCCTTGACGGAAGCGGACTTCACGCCCGTGAGCTACCTTGGGGGAAGCGTGAGCGGCGGCGTCGAGGGCTACAGCCCGGTGGCGGTAGCCGCGTACGAGGACGCGGCGTGCGGCGTCTTTATTGATGAAAGCGCGGCGGCCGGCGGCTGGAGTCTGGCGGTTGAGGGCACGCTTGAAACGGTTTACTTCAAGGTCAGATTAGCGAAGGACGGCGCATCCGCAGACGCCGCATATTACAGCAAGCCCGTGACCGTGAGCGGCTTAACCGCGAGCGGCAAGACGGACATAGTATTGCCCATTGAAGGCTACACCATAACCTTTGACGCGAATGGAGGCGCCTTTGAAGGCGGCGGCGTCAGTCTTGCGATGATCGCGCCGGAAAACGCCACGCTAATCTTGCCGCCCGCGCCCCAGAGCGAGCGCGGATTCGCTGGCTGGTACAGCGCGGACAAGCGTTTCACCGCAGAGACCCGCGTAACCGGCGACGCCGTGCTCTACGCGAAATGGCTGACAGGCACCGGGGATACTGCGGGCTATCTTGCAAACGCGGAGGGCGGAGACTCCCCGTCCAATCCCGTCATGTTGGTGTTAAACTCCGACCTTGCGAACGGAGGCTGGGAGGATCTGCTTTCCACGATTGCCGCAGCCGACAAATACGTCTCGCTTGACCTCGCCGCGTGCGCGATGGCAGGAACAGAGTTTGACCCCGGAACCGGCGCGGGCGCGGACAAGGTGACGGCGCTGACGTTGCCCGAGGCGGCGCAAAGCATACCAACGGGAACGTGGGAAAATCCCACGTTCATGGCTTTTACCACTCTTGCGTCCATAAGTGGCGCGGGCGTTGTGACTGTCGGCGGGTATGCGTTCTACGATTGCACGAGCCTTGAGTCGGTGAGCCTGCCTGCGACGACCGCCATCGCCGATTGGGCGTTCTTCGGTTGCACGAACCTTACGGAGGCGAGCCTGCCATTGGCGACGTACATCTACCCAATGGCGTTTGCCGGTTGCACGAGCCTAACGTCCGTGAGCCTGTCCGTGGTGAGGGAGATCGGTTACCAAGCGTTTTCCGGTTGCGTGAGCCTTACGGAGGCGAGCCTGCCATTGGCGACGTACATCGGTTACGAGGCGTTCTCCGGTTGCGCGAGCCTTACGGAGGCGAGCCTGCCCGTGGCGACGTCCATCTACTGGGGTGTGTTCTCCGGTTGCGCGAGCCTTACGACAGTGAACCTGCCTGTGACGACGACGAGCATCAGCTACGATATGTTCTTCGGTTGCACGAGCCTAGAGTCCGTGAGCCTGCCTATGGCGACGTACATCGGCCACTCGGCGTTCGTCAGTTGCACAAGCCTTATGACCGTGAACCTGCCTGTGGCGACGGACATCGGCTACTCGGCGTTCTCTGGTTGCACGAGCCTTGAGTCGGTGAGCCTGCCTGTGGCGGCGGACATCGGCTACCAGGCGTTCCGTGGTTGCACGAGCCTAAAGTCTGTGAGCTTGCCCGTGGCGAAGAACATCGACTACGCGACATTCTTCGAATGCGCGAGCCTAGAGTCCGTGAGCCTGCCTGTGGCGACGGACATCGGCTTCACGGCGTTCCGTGAGTGCGTGAAGCTTGAGTCGGTGAGCCTGCCTGTGGCGACGACCTTCGGCTACGAGGCGTTCGAGAGTTGCGAGAGCCTTACGACAGTGAACCTGCCTGTGGCGACGGACATCGGTGACAGGGCGTTCTACGCTTGCACGAGCCTTACGACAGTGAACCTGCCTGTGGCGACGGACATCGGTGCCAGGACGTTCTACGCTTGCACGAGCCTTACGGAGGTGAGCCTGCCCGTGGCGACGAACATCAGCTACGAGGTGTTCTACGAGTGCACGAGCCTTGAGTCGGTGAGCCTGCCTGTGGCGACTTCCATCGATGGCGCGGCGTTCTACGGTTGCGCGAGCCTTGAGTCGGTGAGCCTGCCTGTAGCGGCGACCATCGATGGCGCGGCGTTCCGTGAGTGCGTGAAGCTTGAGTCCGTGAGCCTGCCCGTGGCGACTTCCATCGGTGGCGCGGCGTTCTCTGGTTGCGAGAGCCTTACGGAGGTGAATCTGCCCAAAGTGACAACCATCGACGACGGCGGCTACGTGACTTCTGATAGTGTTGGAGGAGCGTTCGAGAATTGCACGAGCCTAACGTCCGTGAGCCTGCCTGTGGCGACTTCCATCGGTGGCGGGGCGTTCTACGGTTGCACGAGCCTGACGGAAGTGAGCCTGCCTGCGGCGACTTCCCTCGGTGGCGGAGCGTTCGCCGTTTGCACGAGCCTTACGTCCGTGAACCTGTCCAAAGTGACAATCCTCCGCGACGCAATCGGCAACGCACTATTCTCCCAGCAAGCTTTTGGAGTGTTCTCCTTTTGCACGAACCTAGAGTCCGTGAGCCTGCCAGTGGCGACGGACATCGGCGAAGGGGCGTTCGCCAGTTGCACGAGCCTGACGGAAGTGAGCCTGCCTGCGGCGACTTCCATCGGCGGCGGGGCGTTCGCCGCGTGCGCGAGCCTTACGTCGATAAGCCTGCCCAAAGTGACAATCCTCCGCGACGCATTACCAATGCTCGTCAGCGGTGGGGGGTATCTTGAGTTTGGGGTGTTCATGGGGTGCGAGAGCCTAGCATCCGTGAGCCTGCCTGCGGCGACGACCTTCGGCAATCTCGCGTTCGCCTATTGCGAGCACCTAACGACGGTGAGCCTGCCCGCAACGCCCCCGTCTATAAGCGCGGGGTCGTCCAACGGTATTTTTTACTATACCGGCTCTGATGGCACTATAACTATCCTCGTCCCCTCTGGCGCGGTCTCCGCGTACACTTCCGCATGGGGCGTGGACGCAAACACCCCGGCGGGCGGCAACACCAGCGTATACGGCGGCAATAACCACAAAGCCGTGATCATCACTGACACCGCGCAATAGCCCCGCGTCCTTAGCCCCCCGTACGGGGGGCTATTTTATATAAAGGAGTATTCCATGCTAGAATACACATTGGAAGCGAATGAACTGACCGACAACCCCAACGATTCACGCGCCCAGGTTGTCAACGTCTCATCCTATTCCCAGGCGGACCTCGTAGACCGCATCATGAAGATCGGCGCGGGCCTCACCCGCTCGGACATAATCAGCGTGCTGGAGGCGGAGAAGCAAGTCGTGGCGGACGTGGTGGCCGAGGGCGGCGCGGTCACCACCGAACTGTTCAACGCCTTCCCCAGCATAAGCGGCGTGTTCGACACGCCGGACGCGCCCTTTGACCCGGCGAAGCACAAGGTTCACATCAAACTGCACCCCGGCATGGCCCTGCGCTCCGCAGTCGCGCAAGTCAAGACGAAGCGGGTCGCCGCTGTGGTGACGGGCACCGTGATCACGGCGGTGACCGACCTGAAGACCGGCGCGATCAACGAGACCCTCACGCCCGGACGGGACATGAAGGTGTCAGGCGTGAAGCTCAAGATAGCCGGAACCGATCCGGCGGTGGGCCTGTATTTCGTACCGGACAGCGGAGACGCGGTGAAAGCGGACATCTCCGACGTGGTGGTGAACAACCCGTCAGAACTCATAGCCCTGACCCCGGCGTTGCCTGCCGGAACCTACCGCGTGCGGATCGTAACGCAGTACGCCTCCAGCAGGCTCCTGAAAGTCCCCCACACCTTCACCTTTGACAAAGGCTTAACCGTCACCTAATCGCGTACAAAAACAGTGAGGCGGTTGCAATGGCCGCCTTTTATAAACCAGCCCGCGCGGGCGCGTGAGAGGCGCTCTGCGCTCCGCTGGAGAAGGTCTCTCCATTATGCTGGAGAGGCGCTCTGCGCTATGCTGGAGATGGCCGCTCCACTACGCTGGAGAGCCGTTCTTCACGCTGCTCTGCGTGTACGGGGCTATAGCAGGACGTTTTATAACGCGCTTTATAACGCGCTCTAAAAACCGCTCTGTTCCTGATCCTGTTCCATCAGGGCGCGCACCAGCGACGGAAGCCCGTACAGCCTGATAAAGCCCTTCGCGTCCGCGTGATTATACAACTCGCCGGTGGTGAAGCTGGCTATGCCGCTGTTGTAGAGCGAGTGCGGCGATGACACGCCCGCGGACGAAATGGACCCCTTATAGAGCTTCACCGTAACATCGCCGGATACGGTTTTCTGCGTAGAATCGACAAACGCGGAAAGCGCCTCGCGCAACGGCGTGAACCACAAGCCGCCATAGATGATGTCGCCCATTTTTTGGGCGACCTGTTGCTTAAACGCATACGTCTGGCGGTCGAGGCAGATATGCTCCAACTCCTGATGGGCGTAATACAGGATGCTGCCCCCGGGAGTCTCGTACACGCCCCGGCTTTTCATGCCGACCACGCGGTTTTCAACCAAATCGGCAAGGCCCACGCCGTGTGCGCCGCCGATCTTGTTCAGGGCGCTGATAAGGGACACGCCGTCGAGTTTCTCGCGGTTCACCGCGACCGGAACGCCTTTGTCGAATGCGATTGCGACATATTCCGGCTTGTCCGGCGCCTGCTCCGGCGGCACGGTCATCTTGAGCATGGTGTCATAGCGCGGTTCGTGCGCCGGGTCTTCCAGTTCAAGCCCCTCGTGGGACATGTGCCACAAATTGTCGTCCCGGCTGTAGGAATCAGCCTTTTTCATGGGCGCCGGAATGTTTCGCGTTTCAAGGTACGCAATCTCCTCTTCACGGCTTTTGATGTCCCATGTCCGCCACGGAGCGATGATTTCCAGGTCCGGGGCAAACGTCATAATGCCCACATCAAAGCGCACCTGATCGTTGCCCTTGCCGGTCGCGCCGTGCGCGATGGCGGACGCGCCTTCTTGCCGCGCATAGCGCACCAGTGTTTTTGCGATAAGGGGGCGGGCGGTGGATGTGCCGAGCAGGTACTTGTCTTCATACAGGGCGTTAGCTTTGAGCGCGGGCCACACGTATTCTTCAACATACTCTTTCTTGACATCGGCGATATAACAGGCGGACGCGCCGGTGTCAAGGGCGCGCCGCTTTATGACGCTCCAGTCAGCTTCCTGCCCCACATCAACGCACACGGCGATAATATCGGCGTCATGGTTCTCCTTGAGCCACGGAATAATCACGGTGGTGTCAAGGCCGCCTGAATAGGCGAGAACGATTTTCTTTTTCATACATACTCCTTTTCTTTCTATTGCTTTCTATTATATTGTGTTTAATTGAGATTAGTCTAGCGTCACCGCGCGCTGTCTAGACGCCTCTCTTTTTTCTTGACCGGCGAAAAAAGCGTTGACAGTCCGTGCGGTGTTATACCCATTCAGGCGGCGCCAGCCCCCGCAAAGCGAAGGCGCCGCGCGCTATTGCGCCGCGACTATTACTCTTTACGGTATAAAAATTTATCTCAGGAGAATATGGGGGGGGGGGGGGGATCTGTCCGGTCTCGCCGGATTATAAGACATCTTGTTCACTTTTTACTAACGCTCCTTTTGACCATTGAAACGCTTGCTGTTGTTCTCAATGTGACTTTTGGAACCAGCTTGCTTTTGAAAGGAAGTATATATCCTTTGTGTGTGGTTGTCAATGCTTTTTTAGAAGAAAAGGAAAAAATCCGCCTTTTCCGGCAATGCGCGGCGGCTCACGCCGTTGCGAGCCGCGTTTTGGATCAGTCTTGTACGCGATCACGGCGCGATCACGCGCTTCTTTAATCTTCTTCTCCAACATAAATTTTATTTGACTTTTCAGGGATTCTGTATTAGCATTATTAACATCAATACCCATGTGCGCTTCGCAGGAAGGAGAGGATGTGACAAAAAAAGAACTGCCTAAAATCCATTTTTATGATCAGGATTTTGTAGATATTTATGACAAAACGTGGGCTTGGGTTCAAGACGCGTGGAGATCAAGCGGAGAAAAGAGAGCCGGCGGGGATAAACCGGCGGGATGTCCGATAGAAGGAGTTTTTTTTTCTTGTCAAGAAAATTCGGCGGTTCAGCAAGCGGACGCCATTCTTTCGTCTTTTTTTCTCGTATACTCAAACCGGAATTTTCACGCCTATCCAGCGCTGGATATATTCTACGACAGACAGGAGCAAAATGGGGCGATCCGCTCAATGTACAACATTGAGACCGGAGCGCCCATATTCGACGCCGACAATCCTGAGGGTATAGGTATGCCTATCTTTGCGTGGGCTGAGTTCAACCTGTATCACAAGACGGCGAATAAAAAACGGATCAAAGAAATCATCCCTAAAATTCACCAATATCTTCAATGGATTGATGTGTGTTGCAAAAGACCGAACGGGCTGTATGAAGCGCCGGTCGCGGCGACCGGCATGATCAACGCCCCGCGTGAGGGCGCTGTTTACCTGATAGACTTTAACGCCATGATGGCGATAAACGTGCTGTATATGGCGGCGCTGACCGATCTTCTCAACGACAAGGAAGCGAGTTTCCAGTATAAACGGCAGTATTTCGCCCTGAAAACACAAATCAACGCGCTCATGTGGGACAATGAGGACGGGTTTTACTATGATATTGACATAAACGGCGACAGGTTGCCGGTAAAGACCATCGCAAGCTACTGGACTCTGCTCGCGGAAATTCCCAATGAGGACAAGGCGGAGCGGCTCATTGAGAAATTGCTTGATCCCAAATTCTTCGGCACAGCGCATCCGTTTCCGACGCTTGCCGTGAGCGAGAGCGCTTTTGACGAGAATGGCGGCGGATACTGCGGGTCTGTGTATCCACACCTCAACTTCATGGTGATAAAGGGGCTTGAGCGCTATCAACGGTGGGATATTGCGCGGGAATGCGCCATACGGCACCTCTATTTCATGCTGGACTCCATGTCTACGGAAAATCAGCGGAAAGGAAGGCTCTGGGAAGCGTATTTGCCCAATGGAGAAGGTCACGCGATCTGGAACGATCATCCTGAATTTCCCCGTCCCCAGCACCTCACCTACGACGCGTTGTCCACTATTTCGTTAATGATAGAAAACGTCGTGGGGCTTTTCATATCGCTGCCCCGCAAGACGGTGGATTGGATCATCCCGAATATGGACATTATGGGCGTGGAGAATCTCTCATTAAAAAAGAATTTGATCACCATACTTGCAAACAAGAGCGGCAATAGAGGGTGGGAGATACACATGGAAAGTGAGAAACTTTACTACTTCACCATCAACATATTGGGAAAAAAGAAAAAAACCTTGCCCATACCGTCCGGGAAATGCTCAATGTTAATAGATAAGCTGTAGTTTTGAACGCTTCGCTTTAGCCGGCGTTAAATTTTTACGATAATGAGAGTAGAGAAGCAAAATGTCAACGCAAATTAAGAGAATTGAGAAAGAATATTTTCTCTCCAAACTAGCCGCAGAACAGATTCCTGTCATATATATTTTCAATCGTCAGGATTATGTTTTGAAAGTCGATAAAATTTCCACGAAAGAAATTGAATTTGTTGTGGAAAAGCCCATAGAGGGATTGGTGGCGAATAAAAAGATCAACTTGATGTTTGATTACAAAGGGTTGAGCATTTTTTTCTCCGCTGAAGTTAAGAATATAAGCGAAGAAGTCATTGCCACCACAATACCGGAAGCGCTTTATAAGAATTTGGCACGATCCAGCCAGCGGATCGCCGTTCCGACTGATCTTACCATCAGGCTGATGTCGCTGGAGGATCGCTATTCTCTTCCTTTCCCCAAATCGTCTGTGTTTGAACCGCTGGATGGCTCGTCCTTTCCGCCCGGTATAGATGCTCAGAATTTCAACGCAATAGTCGCCAAAATGATGCAAGATGTGAAGCCATACGTGGATGGATGCAAGATAGTCTATTACAATGCTACGGTTCAGCCCGATAAAACGGAAGAACGGATTGTCGCGGAAAACGGCAAAATACTGTTTATTCCTTCGTCCGAGGATCTGTTTCCCGAAATATTCGCCTCAGAAAAAAGATTTATAACCAAAGCGATTTTCAAACGCTACTTTGAAAGCATTGGCGTAGGCGCGGGATTTCTCGATCAAACGCTTGCGCAGTTTCTTAAAGCGAAGGAGGATGAAGGCATTCTTTCCGCGTTATGGATTCCGTTTATATTTCAGGAGTACGTTGTAGGGTACATTTATATGTGGAAAAACACCCTCACAGCCGATGAAAAAGTGAATAAAACTCCGTTCTCTGAAAATCTCGCTGAAGAAATATACCAATACGGCAAACACATCGTTTTCTCTCTGGCAAAACGCGGCTATTTTGAAGCGGGGCGTATGAAAGATCGAGTCATCAACGGCAAGGTCGCTGATATAAGTGGGTCGGGTTTGCGGTTTGCGGTTCCAAATTCCTTTGTGTTCCAAACATTGCAAGCCGGAGTTGAGCTTGCCATTGAATTGGAGACGCCAAATCGCACAATCGACGCGAAGGTGAGAATTCGCAGGCGATATAAAGAAGGAACGTTGGTGTACCTCGGTTGCAACTTCATAGATATAACGCCTGATGACAGCCAATTCCTGTTTGAATTTATCTATGGCAAGTCGGCTAATCATATCGCTGAAAATCTTATTGCCGGCAATGTTTAAATTTTAATGGAAAGCAATGCGGATTCGTTGTCAATCTGTCGTGTCGCCGTTTTGGAGATAGGCTCAACCGGCATACGGCTGTTGATTGCGGAAACCACCGGCAAGGGCGAATGGAGAGCCGTTGACAGCGCGGTTAAGCCGGTTGTTCTGGGCAGGGATGTGTTTACTTCCGGGCAGGTCTCCCATTCGTCATTGTTGGAATGTCTTGCGGTTCTGCGGAATTTTCAGGAACTGCTTAAGGGGTGGGGTATCACGGGCGAAGATGTACACCTTATAGCTACAAGCGCGTTGAGAGCGGCCCGCAATCGGGAGATATTCGCGGACAGAGTTTATCAGGAAACAGGATACCGGCTTGCCATCGTTGAAGGCATTGAAGAGAACCGGCTCATGTACCTCGCCGCGCGCTTCGCTTTAAAACAGATCAAAGGCTCATCCGGCGGTATGTCAGCCGACGCGCTTTCCGGCGACAAGAACGAAAAAAACAACCTGTTTTGGCGGGGAAACAGCATCATCATTGACATAGGCGGCGGATCCACAGAGATTATGCTGTTGCGGCAGGGAAAAATGGTCGCCGCGCACAGCGTCCGGCTGGGCAGCATCCTCATGGATCAGCAGTCTCTGTATGCGCGTGGTTCTGAATGGTCAAGAGAACGGTATTTGACAGAAGGAATCAAAAATACGCTCACTTTCCTGAAAGCGGAAATGGACCTTTCCCAGATTAAAACGTTTGTTGTCACCGGTTCTGACACCCGTATCGCGGCTTCTTTAATTGGAAGCGAATACAACGAAAACAGCAGCGTAATAGACAGAGAGAAATTTCTTTTCTTTGTCAAAAAGATACAGTACTATACGGTCGAAGAGTGCGTGCAAAAATTGCGCATTAGTTACGGCGACGCGGAAGGATTTGTTCCCGGGCTTCTGATTTACAAGGGTTTTTTGGAGCAGACCCAAGCCGATCAGGTGGTGGCGCTCGGCGTTTCCCTCCGCGAAGGCTTGCTCATTGATCTCGCCATGGGCGTTGACCCCGAATTACAGGAAGAATTCTTCACCCAGATCATCGCGTCCGCGATTAATCTTGGACGAAAGTATCATTTCGATGAGGCGCATGGGCGTCATGTCGCGGCTTTGAGCAAGATTATTTTTGACGCGCTTGTCCATGAACACGGTTTGAATCGCCATGAACGGCTCCTTCTTGAGATCGCGGCGTTGCTTCACGATATAGGCATGTTTATCCGCGGTTCAAGCCACCAGAAACATAGCCAATACATCGTGGCAAATTCGGAAATCTTTGGAATTCACCGCGAAGAGTTGGAAATTATCGCCAATGTGGTCCGCTATCATCGCGGCGAGCAGCCTTCTTCGGACGACATCGCTTTTATAGCCCTGCAACGGGAAGAGCGTATAGTGGTGCTGAAGCTCGTTTCCATTCTGCGCGTCGCCGACGCCCTTGACCGGGGACATTCCCAGCGGATACAAAGCGTCACCATCGAACACAAGAGCGAAAGCATTGTCATTCACACCAATGGCAGCATAGACAGGAATCTGGAACGCGCCAGTCTGGAAGAAAAAGCGAACATGTTTCAGGATGTCTTCGGCTACAAGGTGGCGTTGATATGAAAACGCGCCGTTCCTTCATTTTAGACCAAGCGCCGATTTAAGAAAACTAGAGCCTTTTTCAAAAACCGGTTGGTTTTGGGAAAGGCTCGCTATAATGAAATTTCTTGTGCCATGAATATTCAGAACCGGTGTTCATTACAAAAAATGGAACCGGAGATATTGCTGTTATGGGTAGCGTATGAACTGCTGGCGGGAAAAAGTGTGATCTACAAAGAATGATGGATAGCAGAAAGGCAAAGAGGAGAAAAGATGACGCTATGAAGCGTGAAAATCGCCATAGATGTCAATTGCTCCCATAGCCCTAATATAATCCGAAAAGAGCGAGGGCAAACAAAATTGCCGTTGCAAGGACTGTGGGAGCCAGTTTATCAGCGGACATAAAAAACCTACAGGGATGTCTTCCGAAATAGTCAGCTTGATCAACATTGTGTTCGTCCGAGGAATTGGCATACGGGACATCAGCGCTGTACTGGGAATCCGCGCCGCCAAAGTCTCAGAAACGCTCAAATCGGCTAAATACAAAATAAAACCCATGTTTTCTTATTATGATTATCTTGAAGTGGACGGATTTTGGATATATGGGGGGAAAAAAAGAATAAACTATGGTTTATCTATGCGCATCACTGGGAAAGCGGAGAGATAGCGGCGTATGTATGGGGGAAGGGCATAAAAACGACCCAAAAGCTTAAGAAACGGATAGGACAACCGGGACAGTTTTTTGCCAGTGTTTGGGAAGGAGAAACACGAAGCCGGAAAGAAGCATACGATGGGGATGATAGAGAGGGACAACTGCCGAGAGGCGTAAAATACGGCGGATATTTTGGAAAACCAGTTGTTTTTTCCAACAAGTTGTCCAACCGCTGGAAAGCCTTTGGTATGGCTTTTTTACCTCAATTACGGCTTCATGTAAGTCCCGTCATACTTTGTGGATCACTTCCGCAAAATGAAATAATCATGTATGCAATACATAGTTACAGATATTGTCGGAGAAAAATGCTGGGCTTAAAATATATTGCTGATGTCTCAAAGCGCCAATGATGGCTGACAATTTATTGGATTAGATTGAAAAATATGAAAATATACTTGAGACTGCGCTAAATATATTTTCATTTGCAGTGAATAGTTAAACGCCAGATGAATAAAACCCAGTCGTTTTGGGAGTGATTGTTACCGCTTGTCCTGCTATAAGAATCTATGTCAAACGAGGCGATGATCCTCTGTGCAGCGAGCGCGAACCAAGGGTTCGGCGCAGTTCTTAAATGTTACATTCTTTTGACTGGATGTCCTACGAACCTCCAGTCCGACTGTAAGGAAATTTATAATATCGTCTGGTTTAATGCCAAAATTCTGTAAGCGTAGTCGCGTTGCGGCGCTTCAACCGCAACAAGCGCGAATCATAGGGTTCGATGGGGTGTTAAACCATACTTTGCGAATAAAAACGATCTAAAGGAATTACAACCAAAAACATCTGAAAAGCGCTTGATAGTGAAGAAATTAATTTAAACGAAATACTGTTTTCTCCGCCACATTTTTTTGCGCCCGTGAAGCCGTTGCTTTGACGAACCTGATATAAATAATTTAAGAGTTCATGCGGTGTTTTTGGATGATGAGACGCGAGAACAAAAATTACTGGATTTCTTTAAAATATATGGGCATTGGGAGGACAATCGTGATGTTGAAATTATCTCTGATATGTGAAATAGCGGCATATCAAAATCTGATATTTTATGTAACATTTATTGGGGGATTTCACTTTTTCAGACAACCAGTTGACAAGCGCAACTATACCGTATAATGTTGCATAATAGTGACGCTGCGCGTTTACGCCCCATAAAGAGATCCATTGACAACCGTCGCTAGGCGAATAGGTAATGATCGGGATTGTCGATGGATCTTATGATGGCAGGGCGCATTCCATAACAATGGACATTTTGACACAACCTAGGTGCGGAGCCGCCGCAGAGAGAGCGCGGGAGATGTCTCCCCTTTTAAAGTACATCCAAAAAGGCGTCTGACACCATTTTGGATGCTTTTATCATAGCTCTGCGGCGGAAAGGGTTATTCCTCTGCAACCTCTTCAACAGGCGCGAATGACAAGCTGACGCCGTTTGTTCTGAACGCCACCCAGTCGCCTTTGAGCGGCAAATACTTTTCGTCAATGTTAAAGTAGTAGTAGTTTGCGCCCGTTGGATCGGTCGGATCGTAGACGCGGATTTCTCCGGTGTCGCCGTTTGCGTAAATCTTAAAGGATACGAGGTTAGATCCTCCTTCTTGGGTGAATAATGGTACATAGTGGTTGAGATCAACGCTCTGTACCAGTTCCATAGTGGAATGATTTATGCTGCGGTATACCTGTCCGCTTAATCCCGCTTGAAGGCCTGAATTTTTGAGCGGATTCTTGTCATAGTTGAGCCATAAAAGCCATGACTTGCCTACGCCCCAGGAGGGCCTGGTTATGGCGTTGTCGGCAAAGATATGAATGCCAAAGCCGCCCTGCCCGTCTTCAAGCCCGGATTCATACCGAACGTCGAATTCGTACACCATCGCTCCGCTTTGCGGGGCTTTAACATTCGCCCTGGCAAGCCGAGCCGCGGCGTCTTTTTGGAAAACCCGGTCGCCGACAATCTCCCACGTTCCAACGGCAAATTGATGTTCTGGCAAATCAACTTGGGCGAATACGGTCGCCGCCGCCCCGCTTGCCAGAAGAAAAAGAATAAAGCGTTTCATAACACTGCTCCTTTGATTATTTCCCATATTTCAAAATTTTTATGGGTGTTTTATTCTATCATATTTTCATATAAATTGAAAGTGTTGTTTTTTGTAAATTTAGAAAGACATCCGTATGAAATAGCATACAGTTTGTCCTGCCACTTTGCGCCGCTCTGTGCGCTTGGACTTTTGCCGTTTATAGTATAGAGAATTTTTTTTCAAAGCGAAAATATGGTTTTTGCGCATGATTCGGATAAAATTTGAAAAAAGATTAGGAAAACCCGGCAAAAAGCTCGATTCTACCTTATATGTATAGGTTGTTTTCTCAAAATTTGACTGTTTTGGGAAAGTTTCTCTATTACAATACAAGAAAGCGTACGCCCTCCTTTTTTATAAAGCCGCTATTGGCACGAATTATGCATTATTAGTAATAACAAAATTCCGCGACATCTGTCTTGCCGATTTTGTTACCGGAGGTTTTCCATGAAACAGAACATTAACGATACGAATAATTCTTTATTACGGACATACTTTAAACAGATCAGGGCGATTCCATTATTGAGCTTTGAAGAGGAACTGGAGCTTTCCATGCGTATACACGAGGGAGATGAAAAGGCGCGTACAAAGTTGATTGAAGCGAATCTTCGCCTTGTGGTAAAAATCGCCCATTTTTATGCAACGGCGGACACCGCTTTGATGGATATTATTCAAGAAGGCAACTTGGGTCTCATTCATGCGGCAGAAAAGTACGACCATTCAAAAAATGTACGCTTTTCAACGTATGCGAACTGGTGGATAAAACAGGCTATACGGCGGTACTTTACGAATAAGCGGCGGGCTATCCGTCTGCCGGACAGAAAGGAAGAATTATTGACGAAGATCAAGGCGGCGGCTCAAATATTGTCCCAAAAATTTATGCGTCAACCAACTCTTGATGAAATAGCCATGAAACTGGCGCTTCCCAGAGAACAGATCGAAATTGTCCTCAGCATGACCAATGAGCTTGTCTCCCTTGATTCGGATTCGGGAAACGCTGACAACGCGACAGCCCTTGAAATGTGCGAGGATTATACGTACAACCCAGAACGGGAATTTGTACGAAAGACAGTAAAACAAGACGCCCTGCACATCTTGGACAACCTTAAAGAAAACGAGCGGCTCATCATTATACATCGTTTTCGGCTCGCTTCAAAGGCTCCTCATACGCTCAAGGGCATTAGTGATAAATTGGGCGTCTCACCGGAGACCGTACGACAGATAGAAATCCGCGCCCTGCACAATTTACGCAGCCATGCGGAGGAATTCGCGTGGTTGCGGGCGATATAGCCGCCCGATCTTCAAGTCCTTCAATAATACGTAATCCTGTAGTCGCCCGCGACCTTGAAGCCGGTTCTGCTGTACACGTTGCGGGCGGCGGGTTTTTCTTTCTTGACAAAAAGGCTTGCCCGTTTGCCTTCGTCAAGCAGCCCTTGCACAAAAACGGCGGTCATGCGCGTGGCTACGCCTCTTTGCCGGTATGAAGGGTGGACGTACACCCCGCCTATCTGAATCCACGAGGGCGTAACCGCATTTGTATTGATTTTTCCTACAATCCGCCCGCCGAGTTCCGCAATCAAAATACGCTCATGCCTGACGAGGCGTTCTATGACCATACGGCACATGGCGGGATCGAATGTTCCGTTTTTTGGCAGGACTTCTTCCTGTTCATAGCCCGCTTGCAATGGAAAAAGCCTGTCAATATCGAACGACCCGGGTTGCCGGATGATGAGTCCCGGAGGACCTGCGTAAAGCCCCTGCGCCGGCGGCGCATCGACGGCCGTCATAAAATCATAGACAATATGGTCGGCGGGTTGTAAGCCGAGCTTCGCCGCATAGTGTTCCAATAGCTCGACATCACAGGCTTTTCCATGAAACACAAGCTGACGCGCGCTCGCGCTGTTTTTTTTGAAAAAAAAAGAGGCGATTTTTTCAAATTTTCCACATTTTTTAACTTCATCGTCAAAAATAGGATGCACGGTGAGTCCGCTCCGTACTATCGCTCCCTGAATAACGCCGTTTTCTTTCAGCGCCAACGCATGAATCGTTTCTTTCTCCGGATATGCATGGGCGTGTAGATATTTCGCGTACACCGCGACTGAGAACGGCAGCTTTTTTTCAAGAAAATCCATGACTTGCAGTTCCGCCGCCGCTGTTTTTTTTTTCTTTTCAAATTTTTCCACAAAAGTCATTGCGGATCGACCCAACGCGGCTCGTTGAGGGAGAACGGCAACTTCCCATACGCGCCTATGCGCCCTATCAAGGCGGAAAAGCCGGCGACAAATGATTCGTTTGCATAACTATACACCGCTATGGCTCCATCCACCCACGGAGTCCTGTCCAGATATACGGGGGTCAGTACGGAAAACACAATGATTTTTTTCTTGAGCGGCTCAAGCGCGTTCAAGAAACGCAGTCCTGCGGCGTTGGAAAGACAGAATATGATGGTGTCCGCCGCTCTGGCATACATCAGAAAATCATTAATGCCAAAATCTTCCGAATACCAGTAGGATTTCGCCGTTGGGTACGCGGCTTTCCCCTGCTTGAAAAATTCAAGGTACTGCCCGGTAAGGAGGACATTTCCCGCGTCTTTCGGCAATAGAGGGAAGGGCGAGTCTTTTATCACCGTTACGCTTCGGGCCGCCATATCCAGAAAAAAGGCGACGCCTTCGGGATCGGGCAGGTTCTTTTTGAGTTTTTCCATATCGGGAATGTAGGGGACGGCTTTTTCGCCTCGTATATATGTTAATTTCACCTCCAACACCCGCCGCGCCGCGTCTTGCACCCGCGCCTTGAATTCCGGTTCTTCTTTCATTGAGGAGAGGAGAGTCGTCCACACCGGATCGAACAAAAGCGGCGTTTTTGAAAGCATGATGATGTCGTTTCCGGCGGCGAGCGCTTGTTTCGCCGCTTTAGAAAGGCTGCCGGCGCTCATGGTAGCCCCGTTCATCATAAGGTCATCGGTAATGACAATCCCTTGAAAACCTATTTTTTCACGCAGGATGTCGTTCAAGAACCACGATGAAAGAGACGCCGGCGTGTCGCCTGCCGGGGTGTTGGGAAACGCAAGGTGTCCGCTCATAACGGCCGGCAGTTTTTCCTTCATAAGCATCCGGTAAGGAATGAGTTCCCGATTCCAAAGCACGTCAAGGCTCGCGTTGATCTTTGGAAGAATGCCGTGAGAATCAAGGTCAGTGTCCCCATGACCGGGAAAATGCTTTGCGGTTGGAATGACTCCTGCGGCAAGCTGTCCTTTCATAAACGCCGCGCCCAGGATGCCGGTTGCCGCCGGATCCACGCCAAACGCCCGCGGACCAATCAGATCCGAGTTGCGGTTCGTGTAAAGGTCGACTGTGGGCGCGAAATTCATGTTGATGCCCAGAAGCGCCAGTTCTTTGCCGATATAGTATCCCGCCCGGTAAGCGTCTTGCGGGTATCCCGACGCGCCTATCGCCATATTGCCGGGCGTTTCGCTCGTCGCGCCTTTTACGTGCCTGATCCACCCGCCTTCCTGATCAGTCGCCACGAGGAGAGGTATCTGGTACGCGCCTTTGAGCGATTCTTTCTGAAGTTCGCCTACGGTTACGGCAAGCCGCGTGGTGTCGCTCGTATTCCACCCGAATATTTTTACTCCGCCGAGATTCCTGTCCCGTATCCAGTCCATGATAAGCGGCGAAGGGTCCGCCCCGACCCAGCCGAGCATGAACGTCTGCGCCAAAACCTGCTCGTCGCTCATGTCCGCGACTATGGCGGCGGCTAGCCATTTCGGATCGCCTGGATCATTAAAAGACAGACAGAAAACGCGGAGAGGAGCGATGAAGAGGAGCGCGATGACGATATGTGTAATGAACGGCATGGTTTTCACGAGTATATTGAAACCGGAACCGCAACGCCGCTGTTGGCAAGCGTTTCTCCCAAGATTTTCGCCCTTTTTTCAAGATAGGAAGCTGGAGCCGCTTCCGCAAACGGATCTTCCGATGAGGGACGCGCCTTCCCATAAAGCTGGAATTGTTTGACATTGCCGGTTTTAGCCAATTCAAGCGCCAGATCGTTCCACGCGGTCTCTTCCGCGTCCGAAGGCAATGTTCCGCCGATTGAACACAGCATGGTTTGAAGCGTCGCCGGAGAGACGCCCACGAATTCTTTTATTTTTGCGATGAGCTTGTCGAAGGGGATCGCCGATCTGTTGATGGCGCGGTACCACGCTTCGCCGCCGGCGTCAAGTTTGAGCCATACATCAAGATCGCAGGAAGCCGCCGCGTTTTGCAGACACGAAAAAACCTCGCCTTGGAATAAACCCGCTCCGCAGGTGATCGCCACGAGTTTTGCTTCCGGCGCCGTTTTTTTTTGAATGTCGCGGGCGGCTTCCAACGCTTTTTCAAAATGAGGCGACAAGGTGGGCTCCCCGTTGCCCGAAAAGCAAATGTCCCGTATCGGGACGGCGCGGCGCCGCGCGTTGTTCACGGCATGCGTCAACTCGTCTTTCAGCGTTTTTACAGTGAATTTTGTGGTGGTTGTAAAAGGAAAAATTTCACAGTAAGGGCAATCGAAAGAACAGGTTTTTTTATCGGGGAACAGGTTTATTCCTATGGACAAACCGCCTGAACGCCGTGAATATACCGGATATACAAGGCTTCCGTCTTCGCGGTTGCGATGATTCTCAACAGGAAAAACAGTCATGCTGTAATTATTATAACTTCCACATAAGTTGTCAATACGCTTATTCTTAATATGTTGCGGTAAATTTTCAAAAACCTCTTGACAAAAGATATTTTCCTTGTTATTGTAGTGAACATTAGAAAATGCCATCTTAGCTCAGTTGGTAGAGTACCTGACTTGTAATCATGAGGTCCTCGGTTCGAACCCGAGAGATGGCTCAACTGGCTATAATTAAGATAGGTTATTGGGGAGATTCCAGAGCGGTCAAATGGGGCAGACTGTAAATCTGTTGGCTCAGCCTTCGGAGGTCCGAATCCTTCTCTCCCCACAAGGTGGCGGGGCGTGTTAAGCGCAAAGAAAATTGTATGGATGAGATGCGAAAAAGTGAACAATGGATAACGGTCGCTAACAGCGCCAAACTGTTGGTTAGACGCTGGTCTCCAAACGGAAAAGTTCGCGCTGTACTGAATATTGTTCATGGAATGGCTGAACATGGCGAGCGGTATACGCGGCTTGCAGAGCGGCTTGTCGCCGAAGGCATTGAAGTATGGGTTGCGGATATGCGTGGACATGGAAAGACTGCGGATGTTTCGGTAAACGATCCGGGAAACGGAGGGCTTTTGGGTCACTGCGCGGATGAAAACGCCGTCGCCCTCGTTACTGCCGATATTGATGTCATCAATAATGCTATTATAAAAGAATATCCGGGGACGCCTCTTTTCCTGCTTGGACACTCGTGGGGGTCTTTTCTTGTACAGAACTATATTGAAACCTACAGCGACACCCCGCTTGCGGGATGCATCCTTTCCGGCACCCGCGGTCCGGATGGCTTGCTCATTGCCGCCAGCAAGCCGGTTATGAGCCTTATCGTCGCGTTTCGGGGCAGCCGCGCCCGGTCGAAGCTGGCTCATGCGCTGGCGATTGGTCCATATAACAGCCCGTTTAGGCCAAATCGTACGACAGTTGATTGGCTTTCCCGTGACGAGCGGGAGGTTGACGCCTATGTCGCCGATGAACTGTCCGGCAATATGAGTTCAGCGGGCTTTTTTAGAGATTTAGCCATTCTCCTTAATAAAATACATAAAAAAGATGCCCTTTCCAACATAAAACGGGATCTTCCCATATACATTTTCTGTGGCAGCGCGGATCCGGTCGGCGACATGGGCAAAAGCCCTATGGCGCTGGCAGGCGCCTACCGCAATCTGGGTATACAAGACTTGGAATTTGCGCTTTACCCGGATGCGCGGCATGAAACGTTGAATGAAACCAACCGGGAAGAAGTCGCCGGCAATTTAGCGAGTTGGTTGGCGCGGCATATTGGGTGAAAAAATAAGAGGCGGCCTTGCGGTATCGTTATTCAACACATAAAAATGGAAAACTGGTAAAGAAAGCTTTGGTTTACACACAGAGCGAACATGGCATAAACCTTGCCAATGTCGACGCTGACGCGATACGGATTGTAGAACGTCTTGTCGCGGCGGGTTTTGAAACGTACATTGTAGGCGGCGCCGTGCGCGATCTGCTTCTCCATAAAAAACCAAAAGATTTTGATATTGTGAGCGCCGCAACCCCCAATCAGATAAAAAAAATCTTCCGTTTTGCGCGGATCATAGGACATAGGTTTAGATTGGCGCATGTCGTTATGGGCGAAAAAATATTTGAGGTCGCCACCTTTCGCTCCATTGCCGAAGGCGCCACCGGCAACATTTTCGGCACCATAGAAGAAGATGTGCTTCGCCGCGACTTCACCCTCAACGCGCTTTTTTACGATCCCGGAAAACAGTTGGTGATTGACTATGTTGGCGGCATGAAGGACATACGCAACCAGCGCATCAAGCCCATCATTTCCTTAAAGTCCATGTTTATTGACGATCCGGTGCGTATAATTCGCGCGGTGAAATACGCTTCGGCCGCTGGCTTCAGACTGCCCCTTTTCCTGGGATTGAAGATCAGAGGGCAGGCGCATTTGCTTGACGGAGTGTCGCCTTCGCGCCGCACCGAGGAAATTCTCAAAATCATCCGTTCTTCAAGCGCGGCGGTGATTGTTGAGAATCTTGAGAATTTCGGACTGTACCAATATCTCCAGCCCAATGCGTCAAAACTTATGCGGGAAGATCCCGCTTTCCGCGAAAAATACCTGCAAAGGCTCGCCGCCTTGAATCAGGAAAACACGCAATCCGAAGACAAAGAAAACCTCGCCGCTTTGATTCAGGACTATCTGGAGATGGTTGTAGATTGGAACGAGCAGGATATTGACCATTATAAAAAGACTTTTTATGAAGCTCGCCAATTTGTGTTGCCCATGAATCCGCCGCGTCTTGACCTTGACGGCGCGGTGAAACTCATCTATAGGGAACATGGCGTTGTTGTCAAACGCTCGCTTTTTGCCAGTGAAACCGGCGAGCGTCCGCCGAAGCGGCGGCAAGGGCAGGCGGCGCAGTCTCCACCCAATGAGAAGAAGACGATATCCACCGCCAAGAGCGTCGATCCTGCGTCAACGGCGCAGGAGAAAGTTCCACTGCAAGACGGGCAAACCGGCGGACAAAATCTGAAAAAACAAAAGCGGCGGCGTCACAAGAAGCCCCAGCATTTCATCAATGCCAGCGTTGTAGATTTATAAAGAAAACGCGCGTCTGGATGTATTTGACATCACAGAGTGTGTGGGCTGGTCTGCGGTTGTCAAGGGAAGCATGCTTTTCAGCTAAAGCCAGGTGGTTAGAGGTGTTCCAACGTATGGTCGAACTCGCATAAAAAAAGAGATGGTATGCTGAAAAAAACACCGCTGACCCTGCTGGTCTGTCTGCGGCTTCGCCTGATGTGAACCATCAGCCCACTCCTGTGAACATGGTGTGGGTGGCAATCCCGGTAATTTCAAGGAGGATAACCTGCCGATGGAGCATGTAAGCTGAAATGAGGCGATAGAGTGTTGCAACAGGCGGAGCTTCACGGAAGGACTGATCCCCCGCGCTCCAGGGGAGCGGGGACACTATCGTCTGCTTGCCCACGGAAGCGGAATGAGAACATGCGGCCCGTGGAGGGAATTATGAATGGCGCCAGGATTGGTATGGGAACTATAGCAGGGGAAACCAGAGCAATCCGACGGGCGCGTCCTTCAGGCAGGTATGTTTTGGGGGCGAGGGTTGCGCCTCCGCAGGCCCTCTATGCGTACACGCCGAAGGCACGTCCTTCTACGGAAAAAACAGGCGTTTTCAGGGGAAACAGCGGAGCGGACGTTCCACAACCGGGGCTGCCCACCATCAGGCTCCTCGCCGGGGGCGTGGGACGTTTCCCTTGTCGGGCGATTTTAGACCACGAGCCGTCCGGAGAGGAGGAGCTTGTCTATTCCTCCTTTGATAGGAGAAGCCCTTGTCGCTGACCTTTGGGGAGGCCGACCGGGGCAAGCGGGTCTCTATGGCGGGCCGCCGGGAAATTGAGCGGGAAGGCGAAAAGGCCCCCTGGGAGCGATTGTATCGGCGTTTATCCCCTGACAAAAACCGATCCTTTTCCGTGCGCGGGGAAGGCGGGAACCGATAAGACCGCCTCCATTATGGAGGTGGATATCCTAACAGTGGGTTAAGGAAGGTTATGATGAAAAAGATGTGTCTGTTGGCGGCGGTCTTTGCGCTGGCCTTATCTTCTCTTGCGGCCCAGCAGAAATACGCTTTGGTTATCGGGAACGGGGCCTATACCGGCATTACCCGGCTGAACAACCCGGTGAACGACGCCCGCGACATGGAGGCGGCGCTGAAAAATCTGGGCTGGACCGTTGACCTGGTGATCAACGGGAACCTTGACCAGATGGAGGGCGCCGCGATACGCCTCAAAAACCGCTTGTCCGCCTCCCGGAACAGCTACGGCTTTCTTTTTTACGCGGGGCATGGGGTGCAATCCGGGGGCGTCAACTACCTGATACCCGTGGACGCGAATATACAGAGCGAAAATTTTCTGCGCCAGCGGGCGGTGTCCCTCCAGGCGCTGCTGGACGAACTGAACGACGCGGGGAACGAGCTTAACATCGTGGCGCTGGACGCGTGCCGGGACAACCCCTTTAGCTGGAGCCGGAGCGGGAGCCGGGGCGGGAGCCGGGGCCTTGACGTGGTGAGCAACCAGCCCGCCAAAAGCATCATCGTGTACGCCACCAGCGCGGGGAGAACCGCCGCGGACGGCGCGGGCAGGAACGGGCTTTTTACCACCCACCTTTTGAACAACCTGAAAAAGCCGGGCTTAAGCGTCCGGGATATGTTCGATCAAACCGGCGCGGACGTGTACCGTGCCAGCGGGGGAGCGCAGGTACCGGCGATCTATTCGCAATTTTTCGATGTGGCGTATTTGGGGACGAGGCCTTCGACCGTTACGCCTCAGCCAAGGCCCGCGCCGGTACAGCCCGTGGACCCGCCCGTGGTAAACCCCCGGCCCGCGTCCGCCGGGTTTGTTCTGGTTCCCGCCGGGACGTTCACGATGGGAAGCCCCTCGACGGAAGTTGACAGGTATAGCGATGAGACCCAGCACAGCGTAACGATAAGCAAGCCGTTCTACATCGGGAAGTATGAGGTGACGCAGAAGGAGTGGGTGGAGGTGATGGGGGGCAATCCAAGCCGGTTCAAGGGGGACAACTTGCCTGTGGAGAATGTGAGCTGGTACGACGCGATAGAGTACTGCAACAAGCGGAGCGCGCGGGAAGGATTGACGCCGGCGTACACGATAGACAAGACGCGGAGCGACGGGAACAACAGCAGCGGGTACGACAATGTGAAGTGGGTGGTGACGTGGAACCGGAGCGCGAACGGGTACCGGCTGCCGACGGAGGCGGAGTGGGAGCTCGCGTGCCGGGCGGGGACGACCGCGCCGTTTTACACGGGGAGCAACATAACGACGAGCCATGCGAACTACGACGGGAATTATCCGTACAACAACAACGCGAAAGGGGTGTATCGTCAGAGGACATGGGCGGTGGGGAGCGGGACGCCGAATCCGTGGGGGTTGTACGACATGAGCGGGAACGTGTGGGAATGGTGCTGGGACTGGTATGGGGCGTATAGCGGGACGCAGAGCGACCCTTCGGGCGCCGCCGCTGGCTCTGACCGCGTGAGACGCGGCGGGTCGTGGAGCTACGATGCGCGGTACGCGCGTTCTGCCAACCGGAACTACGACACCCCATCGTACAGGATCGGCGACCTTGGCTTCCGGCTGGTTCGCCCCTAGTTCCGCATAGGGATTCCGCGCGAATCTGGGCGGGGGCGAAGGCGTGGCGGCGGCGACAGCGCCGCCAAAGCCGAAGCCTCGCCCAGATCGCGCGGAATCCCGTTTCCCCCGCCCGCTCTGCGGGCGGGGGGAGTCGCGGAAATGCGGGTGTCAGACACTCGCCCGCGCTAAGGGGCGTGTCGCGCCCGCGCTAAGGGAAATGTGAGTGTCAGACACCAGAGGTCGAGAGGTTCGGGGGCGAAGGCTGTGCGTCCATGCGGCGCATGGATTGGAAAAGCGCCGCCAAAGCCGAAGCCTCGCCCAGATCGCGCGGAATCCCGTTTTCCCCGCCCACAGAGCGGGCGGGGGGAGTCGCGGAAAGGTGAGTGCGACCGATGCGGCGGCGTTGTGGATTGACCCCAACAATACCAACGCCAAAACCTACCTTGAAAACGCCCGAAAGGCGCGGGGGCATTAGGAATACATAAGACCGCTTCCATAGCGGGGCGGAGCTTTTTTAACGGCAGGTAAGGAACTTATGACGAAAAAGATGCGTTTGTTGGCGGCGGTCTTTGCGCTGGGCATATCTTCTCTTGCGGCCCAGCAGAAATACGCCCTGGTTATCGGCAACGGGGCCTATACCGGCATTACCCGGCTCAACAACCCGGTGAATGACGCCGCCGACATAAGCGCCGCGTTGCGGGAACTGGGCTTTACCGTGGATCAGGTTGCCAATGCGGGCCGGGTGCAGATGGAAGAAGCGGTAACGCGGCTCAAGAACCGCCTGAGCGCGGCGCGGGGTTCCTACGGCTTTTTCTATTATGCGGGTCACGGGGTACAGTCGGGAGGTGAAAATTACCTGATACCGGTGGACGCGAACATCCCCAGCGAGGCGTACCTGCGGGACCGGTCGGTGTCCATGCTGGCGGTACTGGACGAGTTGAACGCGGCGGGGAACACCCTCAATATCGTGGCGCTGGACGCATGCCGGGACAATCCCTTTGGCTGGCGGCGAAGCGGGAGCCGGGGACTGCAAGTGGTGAGCAACCAGCCTGCGGACAGCATCATCGTGTACGCCACGAGCGCGGGGAGTACCGCCGCAGACGGCGCGGGCAGGAACGGGCTTTTTACCACCCACCTCTTGAACAACCTGAAAAAGCCGGGCTTAAGCGTCCGGGATCTGTTCGATCAAACCGGCGCGGACGTGCGCCGGGCAAGCGGGGGCGCCCAGATACCGGCGATCTATTCCCAGTTTTTCGACGCCGCGTATTTGGGAACGAGGCCCTCGGCAGTCACGTCCGCCCCAAACCCGCAGCCAAGTCCCGCGCCGGTGCAACCCGCGGACCCGCCGGCGGCAACCCTCCCGCCCACCCCTATGAACATGGTGCGGGTAGAGGGCGGGACCTTCCAGATGGGCAGCGCCAACGGCTATGGGAGTGAACGGCCGGTTCATACCGTCACGGTAAAGGGTTTCTCCATGGGAAAGTACGAGGTAGCCCAGAAGGAGTGGGTGGCGATAATGGGGAGCAACCCTAGTTGGTTCAAGGGGGATGACCTGCCGGTGGAACAGGTAAGCTGGAACGACGCGGTAGAGTACTGCAACAAGCTGAGCCTAAAGGAAGGACTGACCCCTGCGTACCGCAGGAACGGGAATACTATCGTCTGCGATTTTACCGCCACAGGCTACCGGCTGCCCACGGAAGCGGAATGGGAATACGCGGCGAAGGGCGGGAACAAAGGTTCTCTGTCCTACGAGTATTCCGGCGGAAACAACGTTAATGCTGTCGCCTGGTACACCAATAATAGCCGCAACAGAACCCACCCGGTGGGGACGAAGCAACCCAACAGCCTGGGGATCTACGATATGACCGGTAACGTATGGGAATGGCGCTGGGACTGGTATGGGAGCTATAGCAGGGGAAACCAGAGCAATCCGACGGGTGAATCATCGGGAACTACCCGCATCGGACGCGGCGGGGGCTGGAACAACCGCGCCGCTTTCGCGCGGGTCGCCAGTCGGAGCAGTTATTCTCCGTCGTACCGGGGCAGCTTCATGGGCTTCCGGCTTGTTCGCCCCTGGTTTTAATCATGTTCAGGTATAATCGAAAGGAGTTTCCATGCTGAAAAAAACATTGTTGACCCTGCTGGTCTGCCTGCTTGCCCTGCCTGCGGTCGCCCAACAGTACAGCCGGGGCGCGGACCTTGACCCGGAAGTCTACAACCGCCTGCCCCAAAAGGCGGTTCAACTCAGCCGGGGCTATACCGGACTGCCCGCCTCATTTTCGCTCAAAAACTACGCGCCCTTTCCCGGCGATCAGGGCCGGTACAGCAGTTGCACCGCCTGGGCCGCGGCCTTTGCCGCCAGAACCATGTCGGAATCCATCACCGTGAACCGCTATGACCGCATCCAGACCAGCGGCAGCGTGTTTTCCCCGGCGTATCTCTACAAATCAATTTCCGATGATCCCTTGTGCCTGCGGGGAACCGTAATCTCCCACGCCCTTGACCTGATGCAAAAGGAGGGAGTCCCCCGGATGTCGGACTTTGAGCGGAGCGCGGATTTCATCCGCGTTTCCCCCTCTATGTACCGGGACAGCAGGAAATACACCATCGGCGGCTATACGACCCTGTTCAGGTTCAGCCGTACTCAAGGCATGGGCCACGATGGGGTAAGGGCGGTCAAGAAAAGCCTTGCCGAGGGAAAGCCGGTGATCATCGGCATGAACACGCCGGACTCCTTTATGAAAATCAAAGGAAAAAACGTCTGGAAGCCCCTCGAAGACCCGGCGGTAAACTGGGGCGGACACGCTATGACCGTGGTGGGCTATGACGATGACTTTGCGGGCGGGGCGTTTGAACTGCAAAACAGTTGGGGAACCGGTTGGGGAGATCAGGGCTACGGCTGGGTTAGTTACGCTGATTTTGGCCGCTTTGTAAACGAAGCCTATGAGTTAATAGAAAACCTGGACGAATTTAAAGACCGGGTTGAATACTCCGGGTATGTGGACATAGAAGTCCGCAATGCAAGGGAGGGTATGCCCCTGGGGTTTGACTCGGCGGGATTTTATCGCACGACCCGGGCATACCCTTCCGGGACCCGGTTCCGGTACATTATGGGCAACAACAGCCCCGCGTATGTGTACGCCTTTGCATCGGACTCGGCCACCGGCGCGACCACCCGGATTTTCCCCCTGGACGGCATATCCCCGGTACTGGATTACCGTGAAAACGCCGTGGCTTTTCCGGGGGAATACGCCTGGATAGAACTGGACAACGTAACCGGAACCGATTACCTGGTGGTGTTGTTCGCCAAGCGGGAACTTGACATCGACGCGGTGCGGGCCAAGTTTGAGCAAGCGCAGGGCAGCTTTCCGGCGCGGGTGGCGCGGGCGGTAGGACCTGACTATATACCGGCGGCCAACGTCCGCTACGATACGGGCCGGCTCGCGTTCAGCGCGGTTATGCCCAACAACCAGGCGGTGCTTGGACTGCTCCTGTCCATTGAACACGCGGCGCGATAAGGATCAGATTCAGTCTAACGAGATGACTCAATGAAAGAACAACAAAGAAATATGTTTGTTTTGACCGTTATTGTATATACAGCCTTCTTGGGCTGTGACGCGGTTGCGACACGCTTTCACGGTGAAAACCCGAACCGCCGCCCGCCTATACGGTACCATGTAACGCCAATGGAGCGAATGGAACGCCGCCTGAACCATACATCGTAAACGCTGATACGGCCGCCAGCCATCCCGAAAAGGCGGTTTAAGCGGCGCGCATACTTTATGGGATTATAAAGCATGGCAAAATCAGGATATACCGGGCTTTCCCGCCGGAAACGCCATCCGCAATCCGGCGGTTGAAAGTTTTTGAGAGCGCTGTCATTTTTCCTGTATGACATCTTGGCAAGCCTGTCAATCACTAATCCGCCGCTTTGTTTGAAAGCGTCCGCCCGGCGTTGTTTCAAGTATAGATGTTCACGCGAAGATGAAACCAAGAGTCCACGGATGCGCCAATTGACGCATCCGCAGACAAAATCGCTTGCCTTGCAAGCCGCTTCTTCGGGGCGCCGGATACGGATGATTGGAGCCGCCGTCTATTCCTGCAATTCCAGCGCGTCTTTCGGAATGCGCAAAACCCAGTTGTCAAAAGCGCCCTTATTATTGTAGCCCGCGAAGTTTGATTTTGAATACCCGATTAAGTAGTAGTACGCGCTGGTTTTACAGATTCCTTCAACCTGATCCTGCGCGCCGCCGCCGAACCACCTTTGATACGGAACTTCGGTTGCGCCATCAACCAGAACCTCGCCATTGGAGTTAAGTTTTACAAGATACCCGTCTTCCATTCCGTGAGAGCCGGTTGCATTGGCGACATTGAACGCGATGGCTTTCTGTTGGGCGTCGCCGCTTGCGGCGGAGTTGGATTGTCCAACCAAAACGTAATTTCCATCCGCGTCTTGCAAACCGTTGAAAAATTTCGTGAGGTTTGACAGGCCCAGCCCCAATGTCGCGGTTGATTTGGCAAATGCGGGCGTACACCGCTATCTGGCGACAGTTTGACCGCATACCCTACAGGCTGGGCCGCGATGGAAAAAACGTCGTCGCCGGTCAAATCGACAAACGGCGAGCCGGTCAGCGTCAAATCGTTTTCCCCCTCGTTTTTAACGCTAAACACAACGGCGCCGCCGCCTATCATAATCCCCAAAGGAATGGAATACGCATAATCCATATCCTTTCCTTCATACAGATAGCCGGTGGAATACCGCACATTGTATTTCATGTCTCCAAGGGGGATGGTGAAATAGGGCCCACCATAATGCCCAATACGAAAAGCCCGGGTCTGAAATCGTAGCGTATCAGCGCCGGCACGACTCCCCATGCGCCGGTAAAACAGGAGGGCGGTTCCCCGCCCCCCGCCGGTGGTTGCTCCCAGCCGCCCGCGCCGCGCGGCGCGTTGCGGTTGGCGCTTGCTTTTATGCCGCGGGCTTGCGAGCCGGCGGCGTTGGCGCTATTCGGTTACGGTGAAGTCTACCGACTTGGAATACCAGATGCCTCCCACTTGAACCTTCGCGGTCAATGTGTAGGTCTTCGCTACGTAATCAGTGGCGTCTATGGTGACGCTATCGCTTGTACTACCGAGCGCCACTCCGTCTACCACCCACTCATAGCCTGTCACAACCGATCCGGAATCAACTATCGTAAATACTATCGATTCAGCGGCGCCATAGGACATGCTCGTGTCTGATGCGTTAATTGATACGTCTGCGTCTTCCGGCCCGTCAATCGTAAATTCAACCAATATGATGAACTCTGCGCTTACCGTTACGTTATCGTCGGGCATAGTAAAGGTAAAGGGTCCAGGTTTGACTCCACTTGCATTAAAGGGTCCACTGCCGTCCGGTTTAACTGACGGTACGGTTCCCGTTTTTAAAACGTACCCACTACCCGGCTCCGGCGCTACCGTCAAGGTAATGGTGTCACCCGCGACTGCGATCTCTTTATCAGGGGTTATAGTTCCCTGAGTCGCAGGCGTCGCTGTAGTATCTTGAGTAATGGAGTGGAAGTTGTCTGCTATTGTTCCCGCGTCATAGGGCTTGTTCCAATCAGCCTGAGTAGTGTTTGCCTTCAGTACCGTTCCTCCCTTAAACGGACCATTTGATGTACCGCCTGTCACTTCTATCTCCTGCTGGAAATACATTGCGCCGCTATCTTTGGAAGGAACAAAAAGGGTGAAGGCAAAATCACCGGCGCCGTTTTGGAAGCCAGAGTCCATTTGGGTTGTGAGAGATGAGTCGCTGTAAACGGTTATCGTGCGCTTGGTAATTGTATAGCCTCCCGGCGCTGTTCCCGTCGCCGTCCCTGTTACCGGAATCACCGCCTCAAACTGGTTTGCCTCTATAGTTCTGATGAAATCCGTAGTAAGCCCTCTGTAGATATGAACGACTTCCGTTAGCGAGGCTTTGGTGTGCTGGATGTCATCAACCAAGCTCACTATTACAGTATATACGCCGGCATCCAAAGTTTGGTTGCCAGAAGATGCTCCGCTTATATCAATGGGGGATTCGCCTGAAATCGCTATCTCTGCCTTAACGTAGTTGTGATTCGTGTCATCATCTGTGGGATACGTTATGTCATAATGCAGGGTTCCCGTCCCGGCAGCCTCTATCTCATTAATGGTGATCGTTATTGAAAGCATACCTGGCTCAACGGTTATGACTTTTTCTCCCGTTCCCGAAAGATCGCTGGCCACGTACGCCTCTACATGTATCTCCCAATCATCCTCTTCAAGCTCTACATTTATGCCGTTGCCTGCTAGTATGTCTTCACTACTATGTGTATAGCCGAATCCGCCCTGGCTGGTGAATGTCAGCGTATACTTGGTGAATCCGGCGCCGTCAGGCAGGGCGGTGCGTCCTTCGGTCACCCCGCCTATTATAATCGGCACCTTCACCTTCTTATTTGAGGACGATTGCGGTTCGTCCGTGTCCACGGAATGTCCGCACGCCGCTAAAAGCGCTATTGCAAGCGCCGTTAAAACCATCGCCGCATAGTGTATACGGTTTTTCATAGTGTTCTCCTTTTCCTCTTTCTGAGGATTTTTGCAGTGTTTCATAGTGTTCCTTCTTTTGCGCTATTGTCGCGCTTCGCGGACAGCCGGAACCTGCAACAGTCCGCGAATCCCGTCGCGGGGAAGCCTTCGAGACGGCTCGCCCTAACGCCAACCGTCCTGGCGGCTTCCCGCCAATTCGTTTCGCTCTTTTCATGTCCTTGTCTTTTCCGCTAGTTCATAAGCAGCCCTCCTTTCATTGTTTCACGACAAAATCGCCGGATAGGGAATACCAGTTGTTTCCATTCTTAATCATGACGGTCAGAACGCAGCGCTTCACGATGTAGTCCCCTGCGTGTATGGCGAGTTCGTTGCCCGCGCCGGTTTTTTCCTGCCCGTCCACCAGCCATTTCAGGGTTCCCGCCTCATAAGCGTACGATGGATCGTCCACCCAAAAGGTCAGCGTTTCGCCGGCGGTATACGAAACAACCGGATCGCCTGGCCCGGTGTAATCGCAATAGACCCTCACGGACGTGTCCTGGGGCCCCTGAATCGCCAGTCCAAACGGCGCCGCGAACACGGCCTCGGTCACCCGGACGTCAGACTCCGGCATGACAAAGACAAAGCTCACGCTGTCGCCGTCCGCCTCCTTGAGTTCAAGCGGCGGATCGGTCTTCAAACTGCCGGGTTTTAAGAAAAGTCCGGTCTTCGGTGTCACCGTCAGAGTGACGCGGGTTCCCGGAAACGCGGACGGCGGCGAGGCGGTTATCACGCCGCCGCTGAATTCCGGTATGATTACGTCAAAGTAGCCGGCGTTTATCAGCATGGGAATCCGCACCGCGTTGTATCCGGGGGACACGGTTACGGACGCGCTTCCGGTTCCGGCCAAACCGCCCGCAAGAAACGCTTGCGCCGCTACACTCCACGCGCCAGGACGCACCGAAAGGCTCAGCGTCTCGCCGCCATAGGCGGATCGCTCCAGCGTTTCGCCGTCCGGCCCCGCAAGCATGAAGTCATAGCGCAGGGCTGCCAACACGTGGGCGGGCAAATCCTTGCCGGCTGTGATCGCCCTTCCCCGGACTTCTCCGCACCCGATGGACAGCACGCCGTTTCCTCCAGCGTCAGCCACGCCAGCCGCGTCAGCCGCGCCGCAACCGCTTGCCATCAGCGCCATAAGAACGGCGGCGATGGCTGGCGCTATGGCGCGTGTTACCGTACCGATCCGCGTCTTTTTCATTGTGACATTCCCCTTTCTTCGCCTCTCATTCCTAATCCCAGCCCACGCTCACGGCGAGGGTTCCGTATACGGGAATCTCCGGCTTCTTCTGCGGCGCTTCATCCAGTCCTATGGGCAAAGCGGGCGCAAGCTCTTTCTGAGCGGTTTCCGCCGCAGAGCCGATCCGGCCGGTGTCGGCGTTGACGGTCACCCTCTGCCCGGCTCCCACATACGCGCCGGCGCGTTCGCCGCCGGCAATATGAACTCGCCCTTCGTATACCCGCACATACGCGCCGTCAAAGTCAAACGCAAAGCCGGCGCTCATTCCCGACACAACGGACGCCGACGCCCTGACTATAAGCGCCACGTTCGTTTCCGCGTCCACCCTGATTCGCCCGGCGTGAAGTGTGATTTCTACGCGGACTCCGCCTTGCGGCGTGTCGCCTTGGGGCGAGGACAGTTCAGCCGTGTGTATCCGCGTCAACGGATGCATTGTCAGAACTGCGTCTCCGGCGACGATGCGGGCGCCGCTGTTAAAGCCGGTGGAAAGCAACGTGTCCGGCTGTATAATCTGCCCCGCCCTCACCGGAAGCCACATATTCGCGCCCGGCAACTTCGCTTCTACAACGCCGCTTGTTTCTTTGACCGCCATTTCTTGAGCCGCAAGCGCTGTGGCCGATCCAAAAAACGAAAGCAATAATCCTGTCATCATCCTTCTCATACGATCCTCACTTTTCATGCCAGCCGCAAAAGCGCGTCCCGGCGGATGCGGCGACTATTCTTCCCGGAAACAGGTCTTTTGACACGTCGTCCAGTCCGGCGTGTTTGAAAGCCATGATCCTGCCCGCATCCTTCTTATACAACGCTTCTCATCCGCAACCGGCGCCATTCATAATGATACGGTTACGCCCGCATGGATTTTCCACCGTACCGGCGAGCCGTGGACAAAAGCGCGTCCCGGCAGAAAAACGCCCCCGCCCGCAGTCGCAATGATCGCGGACTGGGGCGACCATATACAGGAGGCGGCGAGTTCTCCTCCCAAAAACGGGTCTTTCGACGCGCCGTCCAGTTCGGCGTCCTTGACGGTCTCACGATCAGTGCGCCAGAAGAGTACGCCTTCTGCGGCAAGGGAAAACGTCCGCAAAAGACGCGCCGCGTAGGAAAGCCGGATCGTCAGCAGTCCGGACAGGGCTGGGGTGAAGACAAGCCCTTGAGCCAAGCCGCTTATCGGCAGGAACGCCCTGAAATCGCCGCTTGCAACGCCGCTTCCCCACCGCGCCTTGAAGGAGAGCATGTCGGGCGTCCTTCCGGGCGTGATCCAGTCAGCGTCCAGCGCCGCCGCCGCGCCGCCCCACAACGCCGTGGCTCCCGCAGTCTCTGCGCTCTCAGCGAGAAAGCCAATGCCGGCAACCGTGAAGCGCAGTGTGTCCGCAGCCTCAACACCGTAACGGGCTTCCATGTATTGGGTGTGCAGAGGTTGCGCTGCGGCGTACGCTGCGGCGTTTACGTCAAACTGACCGATAGCCATAAGGGACAGCGAGGTTCGCGGGGTTAAATCCGGGAATTCGATTGCCACCGGAACAAATATCCGGCGGGAGGCGAAATAGGAGTCAGGATCGCCGTAATCCACAGGCGCCGTATGCTTGATTTGATCGTGCGTTGTCATCAGGATTTCCGCGCTTTTCTTGTACTGCAAGCCCGTATAAAACGCGCCCACAGAAAGCCGCGCCCAGCCCAGACCGGCGGTTGCGAAAAAGCCGTCGAAAAAGCCGGACGCTATCATCTGCGCGTTGTCCTTGAACCGTTGCCGTCCTACTGTAAGCTGGAGCATTTGAACTGGACGGAAGGTCGCCTCCGCCCGCTCCAGTTCGGCGATAAAGGGCGGCGACTCTGACCGTCCTCGCTCTCCGTATACAAATGAAAGCTTTGCGGAAACAGAGACATCCATCTTTTTGCCAAGCGCCGCCGAAATCCACGGAGTCACACCGCCGACAATCTGGAAGCCTTTTCCGTCCTTGTCATACGACGGCTCCACGCTAATCAGAATGCCGAAGTCTGCGGAACTGGCGGCGACTGGGTTTTGGCTCTCTCCGGCGGGAACGGCGTCCGGCGGCGCAGAACGCGGCGCGACCCACCATTCATCGCCCCCAGGCGGCGGCTCACTCTGCGCGTCCGGCGCGGGGAACGGCGCCACCCACCATTGCGACTGGGCGTCCCCGGATGGCGGCTCACTCCGCGTGTCCGGCGTGTCCGGCGCGAGCCACCACTTCGGATCAGCCTTCACGACCGGCGGCGGCGCATTTGGCATGTCCGGCGATGGTTCCGTAGAAGCGTCGCTGGTTGAAGCTCCGGCTTTAGCCGTTGAAGCCATCCGCTCTTCCAAATACGACAGTACCATGCCCAATATCCACAGCAGTTCTTCTCCCGACACCTGCGACATCGGGCTGCGCCGCCCCGGGAGCAGCTTTAAGTGGTCAAGTTCCCGAAAAGCGTAGCGGGGGTTTGGGAAAAGGGCGTAGAGAAAAGAGCCTTTCATGTTGAACGCCCGCATAATGAGGAACGAAAGTTCGCCCATTCTGATGGGATTGTCCGCATCAGCCTGTTTTGGAAGCCAGCCGTTCTCATGGGCGCGGGTGAAAGCCGCCTGATCGTCTGCGATTTCGGCTCCGGTCTTTGCCGCCGCCGCCAGCGTAAAACGGCATGCGTGGGCGAAGGCGATCTCTTTGTTCGCCAGCAACAGGTCTATTTCAGAAGCGGTCTGGGCGTGGAGAAATCCATGTATAGTTAAGAGAAAAACCCAGGCGATGGTGAAAGTACGCGGCTTTCGGGGGGGGGGGGGGGTGAGCATTACGTTTCTTTCCGGCTGCGGCAGCCGCCCGCTATAAAACGACGCGCCAACGCCTTTCCGCCGGGTCATGTGATGGCTTGTATATAAGTATAATTTTGTATATGACAAATCTGAAATCATCCTGCCCAGTAAGTTATAATAACACAAATTTTGTTCTCTCACAACGCTTTCTATACATTTTCGTAAAATAATGCGCGACAGAGAGCGCCTGCTCCCGCTGTGGCGGACTACGCGGATTGCGCCATGTATGGGCGCGCCATGTTTGGCGTCGCAGATTTAAGAGAGATTTTTGTATAAAAAATCCATATAATCCACGAAAATCCGCGGCATCTTGGTTCATCATTATTGTAACTAATTTGTATAACTATCTTACGGCAATAGATGCGTATGGCGGCCATTTATAACGCATCGCTTTTTCTTCTGTTTTTGGGATAGAATCCAATCTATGATAGCGCACAAACGCCTGTAAAAACCGTGTCGTCATAAGGCAAAATATCTTGTCTGACTGGTGTCAGACACACTGGCGTCAATTCAAGCGTCTCACGCTCTCCGGTGTCAGACACGCTGGCGTCAATTCAGCGCCTCACGCTCTCCGGTGTCAGACACACGCGCTATTGCGATCTTCTTTACAATTTCTTCGTTTGTAAGACGGGATACATTCTTCAAAGAATACTGTACGGGAAAAGATATATCGGGCTTTCCTGCTGGAAACGCCAATGCCGCGCAATCCGGCGGTTGAAAGTTTTTGTATAGAGGCGTTGTCTATATTTCCTATATGAATCTTGACAAGCCTGTCAATCACTATATCCGCTATAGCTGTTCATGCGAAGATGAAACCAAGAGTCCACGGATGCGCCAATTGACACACCCGCAGACAAAATCGCTTGCCTTGCAAGCCGCTTCTTCGGGGCGTCGGCTCCGGATGACCGGAACCGACGTCTATTCCTGCAATTCCAGCGTGTCTTTCGGAATGCGCAAGACCCAGTTGTCAAAAGCGCCCTTATTATTGTAGGCCGCGAAGTTTGACTTTGAATACCCGATTAAGTAGTAGTACGTGCTGGTTTCACAGATTCCTTCAATCTGATCTTGCGCGCCGCCGCCGAACCACCTTTGATACGGAACTTTGGTTGCATCATCAATCAGAACCTCGCCAGCGCTGTTAAGTTTTACAAGATACCCGTCTTCCATTCCGTGAGAGCCGGTTGCATTGGCGACATTATACGCGATGGCTTGTTTTTGAGTGTCGCCGCTTGCGGCGGAGTTGGATTGTCCAACCAAAACATAATTTCCATCAGCATCCTGCAAACCGTTGAAAAATTCCGTGAGGTTTGACAGGCCCAGCCCCAATGTCGCGGTTGATTTTGCAAATGCGGGCGTACCATCGCCGCCCGGCGACAGTTTGACCACATACCCTTCGCCTGTCGTATGCCCGTCCCCGTTAGTGTATCCGAGTAAAAGTACGTCGTTGCCGACTTTCACCGCATTCTGGAATGAACTGTTAATGCCGCCGTAAACACGCGCCCATCCAAATACTATATTAGGGCTCATTTTAACATAAATCGCCAACGCCTTTTGCCCGTCTTCTGTCACCACACTTCCAACAACCACAACGCCGTTGTCAAATGCTGCGGCGCCATATATCTGATAAGGACCACTAGTTTTCACCGGAGCGCCGTTTTCGTCTTTCAATTCATTATCAATATAAAGTTTTCTCTCATCATCCGTATAATACTTATAATAATATTCGTCTCCCCACAATGTACTAAGTTTGTCAAAGCTCTTGCGATCAAATGGAATAAATATACGATTTGCGGCATTATTAACAAGTGATAAATTTTCCCTAAAATGCCCGTTAATAAAAAGCCCACTAGAAGAATAATCAACATTATCAATTTTTTCAAAAAGCTCGACCGTACCGACCGTTAAAATTTGCTCCCATATATGATCATATAATACGGTTGTAAGATATGAATCAGCCCAGAAAAGCTTTTCTTTATTAGCGGCATAAACATCATCAACATCACGATCCTCCCACACCGGCTTCCCTTCCTCGTCATAACCAACAACGCCCTCATAATCCAACGGCGGATAAAACATCATACCGTCAGTGTAGTCGTCTGCTACGGGGATTCCATTTTTTAAATTTTCCGTACCCGTATAAAAATAGTACGAATATGGCTCTTTGTTAAAGTCGCTTATTTTTGCTAATGCGTACCCATTCCATCTATAACCGCTGTTCTTATAAGCAGTCTGACCGCCGATGATATAATCTCCCAGCGTCATTGCGGAAATTCCGGCAATAGCTGTTGTATTAAACCCACTGCGCTCGCTTATCTTGAAGTATTTTTCCGGCTCTCCGGCAACCAATCCCGTACGCGGATCCAACTCGGCGATGTAGCCGTCTCGAAAATCACGCTCGTCATCTTCCGTCAACTTGTCGTCCCCGTCGGGGCCAATGTATCCGGTTACAAAAATATTGCCATCGCTGTTGGAAACGCCCCGTGTTAATCTTTCATTATCCGCCGTTCCCCAAAGAGCCTGCCATGAACCGTTGGTTCCGGTCGCCTGGAGGGTGATCGTCAATTCCGGCGCTTTCTTGTCATCGCTTTTAATGGTCAACACGCTTGTCTTCACGCCGTAACGGGCGTTGGCTGACGGCTTAAATTTGACTGAAAACGTAACGTCTCCGGTCCTGTTGCCCACCTTTATCAGCGGACTGCCCTGCCACACAGGTTGGGCCACGATGGAAAAAGCGTCGTCGCCGGTCAAAGCGACAAATGGCGAGCCGGTCAGCGTCAAATCGTTTTCCCCCTCGTTTTTAACGCTAAACACAACGGTTTTTTCGCCCGGAATTTCGTCTATTGATATGGTCCCATAATCAAAGATCGAGTTGTAACCGTACTCTTTGTCTTCCGCATAGAGGAAAATCGCCGGGCCCCGGATATTCCGCTTGCCGTCAACGCCGTCTTGCGTACCGCTTATAAGCCCCTCAAATTTATTGTCGGTCTCAAACCCTGTCATCTGTCCGCAGCCGGACGCCGCCAGCGCTGCTAAAACACCCAGTATAATGCGGGCGCGTTTCATTATTTTACCCTCCTTTCCAGAAAGCCGAATTCATACCCAAGCGTAAACGATATAAAAAATCGTTTATAGACGTCTAATATGCCATACGAGGCGATGCTGACATTTCCCAGGTCTATGCCGTACCTGACATCCGCGAACAGGCTGCCCGGTCCAAGCCTCATGCCCGCGCTGCCGCCTATCATAATCCCCAAAGGAATGGAATACGCATAATCCATATCCTTTCCTTCATACAGATAGCCGGTGGAATACCGCACATTGTATGTCATGTCTCCAAGGGGAATGGTAAAATAGGGACCCACCATAATGCCCAATACGAAAAGCCCGGGTCTAAAATCGTAGCGTATCAGCGCCGGCACGATAAGGGAAGTGGAATCAAACGTCGCCTTATATGGATGCTGCGTTTCCATATAGGTTTCAACGCCGGAATATTCAACAATATCCCGGTTGTAGATCAAGCCTGTTTGCAGCGCGACATTATCTGTAAAGTACACGGACGCTTGCGCCGCACCGAACAGGAAGTTATACGCCATGTTCTTGCCGGAAAGCGCGGCGGTGAAAGAGTCCGACATCGTATAGGTGTGCATGACATAGCCGCCCCGTACGCCAACATGGAGGATATGCGTTGGGAGACGGGATTCGATCCACCCGTCATGCTTCACTTCCAGGCTGCGCGAGCCGATCACCTGCCTTGTCCGCACGTCTGTGGCGCTGAGAGTCAGGCGATACCCGGAGCCGGATTTCGTCCATGATCCGAACAGGATTATCCGTCCGCCGAGCGCTTCGCCTAGGCTGTTGGCTTTCTCTTCGTCTACATATCCCGAATCCTGCTGATAGCTGATCTCCGCGTCGATTTCTTCGGTGTTCCTCCGATCCACGACGGTTACTTTGCCGTTTTCCAGCAATTCTATCAAGTCGTCCTGTATACGCTCGCATACGCGCTTGTACCGTTCCGCGTCCGCAGTTATGGGCAAGACGACGACCGGCGCCTCCGCGCCCGCATCCTCGCCGCTGAACTTCGTCGTGTAAGCCGTGATGCGCTCCGCAAAATACGCCCCCATGTTCTCCAGCGCCATGTCAAGCGAAAGCGTATCCCTGGCGAAACACAACGCGGCGCTTGCAAAAAATAAAAGGGCGACAAGTAATTTTTTCATCGCAATCCAACTCCTTTAAATATACCTGCTTATGAGCGTCGCGGCGCCAGAGCGTTGGCGTTGGCGCCGCGACATTGAAAATCCCAGGTCAAATCCGCCTGTCCTGAGAAACCGCGCGCCTAGTTTACAACAAGCTGGCTTCCATCAAATGCAACCGATATTTGCTGCCCGTCAGAACTGATGGCAAACGGAGCGCTCTGACGTTCCGCCCAAAAAGAGCCGTTGTAACTATAATTATCGCCGCCCAATATGCTGGTGAACGAATGGAAATCGTCAACCGGAATGACGCCATCAAACGACGCCACCAAAGAATTTGAAGTCGCATACAACCTGACATCTCGTACATCATCGCCACCATACTGGGAATTATTCCTCGCCGACATATCGACTAAAAGGCGTTCATCAGAGAAATCTTTGCGCCGGAGAGACGGATCGGCTCATTCACGCTCCCTTGTATCTCATTATTAGAAATGGACAACTGTACAATAACGCCGTCGGGTCCGTAAGAGGGATCAGGAGCATTAGCCGTCGTTATGTATATGTTCTCCTTAAATGTCTCATTTCTCGACTTGGCGGCAATTCCGCTGTTATAGTCTGACAGCGCCCGCCATGGATCCTTATTATAGGCAAGGGCGGTTGTCATCCAGTTGAAACCATAGTTGAGCGAACCTTCTATGGCAAGAATATAGGTCTGTCCTATTTGTATAGGTTTATTCCATCCTAAATCGCTTGCTTTAAGCTCAACAAACCAGCCATTATCGCTCGCGTTGTACGCGGTCTGAAACGTTATTTGATTCGCTTCGTTCCTTGCAAGCGACATAGCTGTATATGATATAGTTATGGCGCCGCTTGGATTATTCGCCTCATTTTTCCATAGAGAAAAACGTAATACGACGTCCTTCGGATCGCTATGTGCGCCTTCTTCAACAGCAAGCGTAATAACCTGAAAAAACGGTTCGCCCGCTTTCATGTCATGCATATTGCTATTGTAATCTGAAAGCGTCTTCCAGCCGCCGCCTTTATTGTCAATCAACTGCGCCGCAATCCGTCCTCTATCTTTGTCCGCCGTACCACGTATGGCGAATGTATAGGTTCCCGCCGTGACCGGTTCATCCAATCCTAATCTCGTCGACTTAAGATCAATAACCCAGCCATTATCGATTGTGTCGTACGCGGTCTGAAACGTTATTTGATTCGCTTCGTTCTTTGTAAGCGACATAGCTGTATATGATATGCTTGAAGGAACGCTTATATTTTTGTTCTCATTATCATTTTTCTGTATAAAGAGCGCTAATACGGCGTCCTCCGGATCGCTATGCGCGCCTTCTTCAACAGCAAGCGTAATAACCTGAAAAAACGGTTCGCCCGCTTTCATGCCATTCATATTATTATTGTAATCTGAAAGCGTCTTCCAGTCGCCGCCATTGTCAACCAACTGCGCCGCAATCCGTCCTATATCTTTGTCCGCCGTACCATGTATGGCGAATGTATAGGTTCCCGCCGTGACCGGAGATGTTATGCCCATATCTTTTACGTTTAAAAGACATATCTGCCCCCAGTCGCCGTTTTTGTCAAAGAAGAGTCTGTTCGCCGGCGGTTTTAGTCTGTATGTTACAAGGTCGCTGTACGGGCTTTCCCCCGCCACATTCACGGCTTTTACATAAAAGGTATAATCAACGCCCTGTTCCAGAGGGATTTTATTGTTGTCACGCTCCACCGTGTAACTTAGGGACGTTATCCCACTCGCCACTTCTGTCAATCCGGTTGTACTGGGGAATGACTCATATTTTTTACAATACAGTATGTAACTGTCCGCTCCGGACGCCTCTTCCCATGTAATAGTTATTGCCGTCTCTGAATCTGAAACAGAAGAAGCGCCTTGTTTTACCTTCGGCGCGTCAGGCGTTCCGGCAGTCTTCCACTGGGCGATAAATGTCGCGCTTCTCTTGACGGTATACGTGTCGTTCACTTTGTAAATAGTGCCCTCTCCGCCGTCTTTCCAACCGCTGAATTGCTTTTTTTCAGGCGCGGTCATTGAGAATGCCGTCGTCGCGTTTGGCAACGTATAGTTTTCCCCGTCCAGCGCTTTTTCGGGATGGGGATCGCCCTCACCGTCTCCGGGCAAAAAGGTTAGGGTGCGTTCTGGTTTGCGCCCGCTTCCTGTAAATTCAGAGTCACACGCCGAAAAACCCGTGATCACAAGCATCCCGATCACGCCGATTGTACATAGGTTCCGCCTCATACTGTCATCTCCTCTCAATAGTAAGTGAGAGAGTCTCTCCCCCATAGGGGAGTCCCTCTCTCACCCGTAGGTGAGTCCTTCTCTCACCCATAGGTGAGTCTTCCTCTCACCCGTAGGTGAGAATCTCTCTCACGCTAGGTAAAAAATCAATGTTTCCTGCCTGATAAAAGGCCGTCCAGACCGTCATCCGTTGCGGAAAAAGTTTGCGCTATCAACACGCTGAGATCTTTTTGAAACTGCCGCTTGTCCGCATAGACGACGAGGTAGGTTGTTTTCTTTATTCATAACAGGACCGTATACTTGCGCCATTTTTATCACTTGATTGGCAAGCGACATCGTGCCGGTCGAAAATTGTTCAGCCCTTCCCGCGTCGCCGCCGGAGCTTGCCGCGCTCTTGAAATCATGAGCCGCCGCGGTTATATGCGCTTCAATAATCACGGCCAACTCGGCCAACGCAAAAGATTTCGCTTGCCGGTAGGCTTCCGCTTCATCAGTTTTTGTAGAAATCCCCATGCCGAACATATAATCGCCCTGACGCCGGTTGATCCATTCGGTTATTGCCGCAGGTGTTTGAGCTGAAAGACATCCCGCCAATAGAACTATATACAAAGGCGCTAATTTTCTCATGCCACGCTCCTTTTTTCTATTTTTCTCTATTGAAGCGCTATTTTTCGTATTGGGGCGCTTTCCTTGACGAACATAAACCGCGTCAAATTTTCTCTAAACAACCGGAGCGCGCGCTCATGGCGCGTTTCAACTCCGGCTGTACCGGCGTCACTCTATGCCCAGCATGTTGTTCAGTTGGGAATTCGCCTCGGCAAACGCCTCTTCAACGATGTCATTTACGTCTTTCTGGAAATTTCGTTTATCCAGGTATACGATGATGTAGGTGTTTCCCCTGCCGTTCACATAGGGTCCGAAGGTTCGCACATTCCGCAATGTAGTGGCTACGAGTTGTTTTGTCGCATCCTGAAACCGCGCGATGCGATCCGTCTGCCCTTGGGCTTCGGCGCGGCGCACCGCGTTCTCGCTGATTGCGGCCACTTCCGTCTCCAAACTTGCCGCAAGGTTCTCACGGGCAAGCGCCAGCGCCTGTTGCATAGCGTCCGATTCATTCTCGAATTCAGAAATGCCGGTCGCGTAGTGGATGTCCTCATCCTGATGCTGCTGAATCCACGCGGCGATTTCGGGCGGGTTTCCTCTGCCACCCTGACTCGACGGCGTTGCGGGACCGCTTCCGCACCCGGAAGCAAGCAGTGTAACAACCGCCAATACAGAAATTCCAAACGCCGCTTTCATTGTTTTCATTTTCAATCCTCCTGATTGATAGGTGAAATAGAAACCGATACGGGTTTCTTAATTTAACCGCCCATAAAGGGCGCTAAATTCGTTGATAAAATTACGGGACAAATCATCTGCAATACCCTTAAAAGCCGATCCGTATGCCGCTTCCCATGATTTCGCCCCTTTTCTACTGTAATTTTTACTATACGAATAGAGAACCGCGCCATTGCCGCCGAATAGTTGAAGCGTTATGCTGGCGCGTACAAAATATCCGGCGGGGAGTGTCTCTTCAGATGTGGTTATGTCTCCATGTATGATGTACGCGGCGTTGCGCGGGTCGCATATATACCCGGCGCTCTCAAGAATTGAAAATAACTTCCGTCCAATGAGCCCGTCTCGATCCCCATCAATGTGAACGCCAAAGGTGATTTTTGTACGGTATGCGTTGTAAGCCGCCACCGCTTCCCGCGTATGCGCCAAAACTTCAGCGAATTGCCCCGATGAATTCAAAATGCTCAAAGCGCGGATATCTTCTTCTATTATTTTTGCTGTAGCGACGGCGCCTCTCAGATATTCCACTTTGTAGAGAAGCTCTTCTTCCTGTTCATACGCCGTAAGCAGCCTTTGAATGAGGCTGTTGTGGTTGGTTTCTATTCTGTTCCGGTATATTTGCAAAGCTTCCTCTATGTCGATATATCCAAGCGCAACCCACGTTCCGCTTTGCTCGTTGTACCACGGCGAGGCGAAACGCACGCCGAGGAATTCCGCTTCTGACGTGATGACAGCCTGGTTTCTCATAAGCGAGTTTCTGTTTGTCTGCTTGCCTTTTCCGGAAACGCTTTCATTGTATTCTGTAAAGAGTTCGTTTTGAGCGCGTATGGAGGTCTTGAAAAACATGGCTATATTGCTCAACGCCATAGTTTTCGCCGCATCAAGGGTATCTCCCATGCCTATCTCCGCGATGAATCGGCTGTCCGGGTATTCGGCCGTTTTATCCCTGTACCATACAGGGGGAGGCGCGGGAAAAACGACATAAGAAACCGAAGAAAAAACAAAAATTAAAAAAACACGCCGTGTTTTCATTTTTAGTCTCCTAGTATATCGTTATACATCCTGAGATATTTGGCGCCTGACAGCTCAGACGATCCCATAGCCAAGATTTCCGCGGTTCTGATGTCTAATACCTTTAGCTTCACCTCAATACGCCGTCCTGTCCGCGTTAAATTCCCCTGCACAATCACGTCCGCGCCCAGCATATCGCCGATGACAGCGCTTGATTCTTCGCTTACATACCCGCTGGTTTGAAATTCCATTTCTTGCACGATGGATTCTAATTGGCTTCGTTCAACAACTTTTATATTGTTGGTTTTGATGAGGTATTTTATGGCTTCCTCGGCCAAATACCGTCCTAAAACGCTTTGCCTGCCATCCACATTGACAAAATCCATTACCACCACCGTAACGCTTCCCCTCTTTTCAACAGCGCGGTTTATCTGAGACAAGACATTGCTTTCCTGCGCGAAAACAAAGAACGGCGACAGAACTGTCAATACTGTCAGAATGAACTTTTTTTGCATCATATACTCCTCTCCTGCGGCAAAACCGCAGACGTTTAGTAAAAGCGCGAGGCAAACGCTCGCGCAACGTTATTGTATAACAATCTATTGGATGTATGATATAACTCTTATTGATTGTTGTCAAGAGGTCAGTCGTAAATTATTCGCTATTTTACGCAACTACCGGCAGAGCCGGCGATTCATATTTCAGGTTCTCCCTGGTTGACGGGCGGTTCACTGCGGTTCATTTTGAAAAAGATTCTATTGATAAAACAGCGTTATGTACTATAATAGTATGTATGAATATGGCTTTAACGCGCTTCAAAACCACGGTACTGAACGATACATTCTCTTCTGCGGCTTGGCTGGCGCCTGATCGTTTCCCGCGCATCCGTAACAGGGAGTCCCCCCCCCCCCCCCATTCTCTTCTTTACAGGATTATGTGCTTATGAGCGGGAAAGAGGTGCGCGATGCGTTGGGAAACAATATAAAACTATTTCGTTTCCACCGTGAATTGTCTCAAGCGGATTTGGCTGGAGAGGCGGGCATTTCCATCACGTTTCTTAGTGATATAGAACGTGGAAATAAATGGCCCTATCCCGACACGCTTTCAAATTTAGCGCAAGCTTTGAAGGTGCCGGTTTACGAGCTTTTTAAGGGGCAAGATGATATCTCTGATGAGGCGAAAAGTGTCATAAGGCAATTTTCAGAGGATGTTTCAAGGGTTATGAACCAGTCGCTGGAAAGCGTATATAAAAAATACAACGTGTTATGAATGTCAGAAGCCGCAAGAGAAAAAGCCTTGACATTCGGCGGGCGATACGGTAGAAATACCGGTAGAAACCTAAAGGAACTTGTACCATGCAAAAAACGCCGCCAACGCGCAAAGACAAATTCGCCGTTCTCAAGGAGTATTTCGGTTATACGAAATTCCGTCCCGGACAGGAAGCCGTCATTGACGCCATTCTCGCGGGCAGAGACGCGCTTGCGATTATGCCCACCGGAGCCGGAAAATCCCTCTGTTACCAGATACCGGCGTTGTTGCTGGACGGGCTTACGGTGGTGATTTCGCCGCTTATTTCGCTGATGAAGGATCAGGTCAACGCGCTCAGGGAAGCCGGCGTACGGGCGGCGTGCCTGAACAGTTCCCTTTCGCAGGAAGAATACGCAGCGACCATGAAGCTGATGTACCGGGGCGATTGCGACATACTCTACATCGCGCCGGAACGGCTTCTTAAAGAAAATTTTTTGCAAATCCAGCAAAAAATGCAATCCAGAGCGCAGGGTGGAAAGGATTCCCAAACAATCGCCCTAGTGGTGATTGACGAAGCGCACTGCATTTCCCAGTGGGGACACGATTTCAGACCGAGTTATCTCCATATCACTCAATTTATACAAACGCTGGATCAAAGACCCGTCATAGCCGCTTTTACGGCGACGGCTACGCTGAAAGTGAAGGAAGACATTCTTTCCATTCTGTTTTTGAAGGACCCATTCGTCATTACTACAGGTTTTGACAGGCAAAACCTCTATTTTGAGGTGCGAAAGCCCAAGAGCAAAAGCGCGGCGTTGCTGGACTATGTACAGCGCAACAGGAATAAGAGCGGCATCGTGTACTGCAACACCAGAAAAACTGTTGCGGAGGTGTGGGAAATGCTTTCGGACAGGAATTTCGCCGTCGCCAAGTACCACGCGGGGCTTGAAGACGCGGAGCGGCATGAAAATCAGGATGATTTTCTCTACGACAGGAAAACCATCATGGTGGCGACCAACGCATTCGGCATGGGCATTGACAAATCGAATGTGTCTTTTGTCATCCATTACAATATGCCGAAAAACATAGAAAGCTACTATCAGGAGGCGGGCCGGGCCGGGCGGGACGGCGAGCCCGCCGAGTGCGTCCTTTTTTACAGCGGGCGCGATGTGCGCATAAACGAGTTTCTCATCACTCATTCCAACGATGAGGATGTTCCAGTGGACAAGGCGCTTGTTCAGCGCAATCTGGAGTTGCTGAAACTCATGACATGGTACGCCACCGGAAGCGATTGCCTGCGGTCACGGCTGCTCACCTATTTTGGCGAGAACGCGCCTTCTTTTTGCGGAAATTGCTCAAACTGCAACATGCTTTTTGAGGACATCGACATTACGATAGAAGCGCAGAAACTCGTGTCCTGCGTACTGCGGCTGGAACAACGGGGCAGGCGCTTTGGCAAGACCGTGATTGCCGACATTGTACGGGGGGGCAGGAACGAAAAGATTCGGAACTTTCACCTTGACACGCTCAGCACGTACGGCATTATGAAAGACTCAAGCGCTCGCCGTACGCGGCTGATTCTGGATTTTCTGATAGAACAGGGCTATCTTGCGCTGAATGCCGGTGAATTTCCCGTGGTATGCCCTTCGGAGCGTTCGGGTGAAATCGTGTTTGAGCGGAAAAACGTACGCATGATGTTGCCGAAAGAGGAGCCGCTGAAGGAAAGCGTGGAAGCGATCCTGCCGATGCAGGAATTTGATGAAGCCCTGTTTGAAAAATTGCGGGATTTGCGGAAAACCATCGCCCAAAAAGCGGGCGTCCCGTCATACATCGTCTTTTCCGACGCCGTTTTGCGGAATATATGCCGGAAGCGACCCGTTGACAGGCGGGAATTCCTGCAAATATCCGGTGTTGGCGAGATCAAAATGGAAAAGTACGCAGATGTGTTCACTGACCTGATACGGGAGTATAGGGACGCGGCGCATTACAACGGCGCCTAGAGCGGCGCCAGTCAGCCTGCTGGCGGGACAAGCTTCCCTGTCAGGCTCCCCATGCCGTTGCGCATGGATGACACGGTATATATTGTTTTGTAAAATAAAATGCTTTCAAAAGGAGTGTGAACAAATAAAAAATGAACAAACCGTATGACGCAAACAGCCGCGGCGGCGGAAGAATACCCCGCATTCTCCAGCCTCATATTATACAAACAAGCGGCGTCTTCGCCCGTTAAACAAAACCGCTCAATTTCTATTTTTTGGACAACATTTTTTATTCGGAAATCCTATTGATCCAAAAGGGCGCCCGATCAACCCAATGGGGCGCGCATGCGCCGGTTTCAGGCGTCAAAACGGTGTCAATGCATATTCATTCATATAAGGAGCGGCGACATGGTGGCGACAAAAGGCTGGCTCCCTACGGCAAGGGAAGGCGCATTGGCGATGGCAAGGGTCTGGACAACCCTCCGCTTGTCCAAAATGACCGGGCGGGGCGTACTCCAAGCGGCGATGGCCGCGCTCCAGGCGCTTTTGCAGGCGGCGGCCGCGCTGGAAACCGCCGGGAACGCGGCCACCCGCACTTCTCGATTCCGACTATACCGCCCCGGGACTCAAACCGCGTGACTCGCATCCGGCGCCCCCACGGCCCGCGTCATGGCGGAGGCTTGTCTGGTCGGGCAGCGTGAGCCGGGCTTGAGGATGGTCCGCGTTGACGGCAATCCCGACGCTTCGGCGGACAAGGGCTGCCGGATATGGCGCAAGGCGGTCGCGCCCGGAGAAACGCCGCCGGCGGATCCGGACGCCGATCTTCCCAAATCGTTTTTCACCAAGCGGAAGAAGGGCGAGATCGAGTTAGAGTATGGGGGCAACGGGAAGACGGCGCATTTCGCCGCGCAGATAGAAAATGATGGCAAGAAGGGGGCTGGAGTCCGATGGTTTCGACCCCCATTCCGTAACAGGAAAAGCCCGTCCGCGTGGGCGGACGACGCGCATGGCGCACAAAAAGATTCTTGTATTATGAAAAAAAACATTGTCGACGAAATTTTGACGGAAAAATTGGATGCGGCGCGTGCGGCGCGGAACAAAAAACGCGCGGCCGGGTGGATGACATTGGCCATGTCGCTGGGCGCATGGCGGATGCCCCGGAAATTAAGGAGCCGGAAAAACCGAATCCCGAACAGCCGGACAATCCCAACCCGGAACCTAATCCAGAACCCAATCCGGATCCGGAACCCGACCCCGTTTTGTACGATTGCGCGGAGATGGAATCCGCGTTTCGCGGAGATGACGTGACGGGCGCGCAAATGGGTGCGGCATCCACGAATATCCATGGCGGATGGAACGAATTGGGCGTGGGCGGCGCGGCGTTGACGAACTCCAAGGTGGAACTGGTGCGGGTCGTGTCCGGCGCGAACGGATTGGAGCCGCCGTCAGCGCAGGGCGTGGAGGCGAAATGGATTGTGAAATTGGGGCGCATGACACGGCGGCGGTTGCGGCGGCGTTAAAGGATTGGCATGCGCGGCGATGAATCCAAATGGCAAAAACCATCTGGGCATTGGTGAAGATTGCGATTGCGGATTGCAGGTTTACGGCGCGCTGGCCGACGGCACGCCAATCTATCGCAACGGCGACGTTTCCGACGCCGATATGGCAACGGCGGTTGCCAATGCGCAAAGCGCATACGGCATGTTTATGCGCAATACGGGCTAAAATTGATTGAAAATTATAGAATAAAATATTGACACAATAAAATAATTAAAGTAAAATGAACATTCGGAGGATAAAAATGATATTTTTTACGGCAGATACACATTTTAATCATTCAAATATTATAAATTTGTGTGGAAGACCATTTTCCAATGTTATTCAAATGAATGAATCATTAATAAAAAATTGGAATTCCTGTGTAAATGACAATGATGAGATTTATATTTTAGGAGATTTTTTATTTAAAGGCAATGGTTTAGAAGCAGATAATATTATAAAAAGATTAAATGGCAAAAAATATTTAGTAAAAGGCAATCATGATAAATTTATTGATGATAAGAATTTCAATAAAAAAAATTTTGAATGGATTAGTGATTATTATGTGTTACATTATCAAAAGATAAAAATTGTATTATTTCATTATCCAATATTTGAATGGGATGGATAT
>JAISCC010000075.1 GCA_031265845.1 Treponema sp. | reverse complement strand
AACTTTTTCGCAAGCGACATTCATCAAATGCCGAATGGCAAGTTTTACCATTACTACAGCTTGACCAGCACTTGGAAGTCAAGCGCCATCGGCGTCGCTATCGCCGAAAATGTTGACGGCCCTTACGTGAGCCAAGGGCTTTTCGTCCGTTCCGCCGAAGCGGGGAACAACAAGACTCCTGACGGCACGAAAAACTGGAGTTTTGACGCTCACCCAAACTGCATTGATCCCCAAGCCTTTTTTGACAACAACGGCAAGTTTTGGCTTGTGTACGGTTCATGGAGCGGCGGAATCTTTATCTACGAGATGGACCCCGTTACCGGGATGCAGAAAGCCGAAGCCGCGTTGAACGCAGAGAATGGCGGCTACGGCAGGATGCTCATCGCCAACAGGCACGCCGGTATAGAAGCGCCCTATATCATCTACAGCCCCGAAGCGCAGTATTACTACTTGTTCACCTCTTTCGGCGGACTTGCCGCCAACGGCGGCTACAATATCCGCATATTCCGCTCACGTAACGCCGAGGGTCCCTACGAAGACGCCGAACACAGCGACCTCGTAACACAAAAGTTGCATCCCACGGAAGGCAACGAGTACGACTTCAGAAACTACGGGGTCAAGCTCATCGGCGGCTATCAGTTCGCGCATATCTCAGGCGAGAGCGGCGCATCGAAAACAACGGGCTACCTCTCTCCCGGACACAACAGTGCTTACCGAGACCCCCTCACGGGGAAGTACTACCTTATCCACCACACTCGTTTTGTCGGCGGCAAGAACAACATCGCCGAAGCCCACGAAGTACGGGTACGGGAGATGTTTGTGAACGATGACGGCTGGCTTATAGCCGCGCCCTTCCGGTATGACGCGGGAACCGAGCGGGATTTCAGCGCTTCGCAGTTGAACGGCGTCTGGAAGCTCATAAACCACGGCAGGGACATAAACACCACGGCGCATAATTCCGAGACCTACGAATTTTCTTCCGAGGGGATCATTTCCGGCGCCGGCGCCGATACATGGTCTCTTGGCAGTGACGGCAAGACCGCGCACATTACCCTGGGCGGCGTTCTCTACAAGGGAGTATTTCTGCGCTCCTGGGACGACGACCACAAGAGGTGGGTACAGGCGTTCACGGCGCTTTCCGCCGATGGCATCGCCCTCTGGGGCGCGAAGCAGGCGCAGTAAAGAGGGAACTGACTGAATATGAGAATTGGCGGTAAAACAACAGGCAATCATTTGGGGGCAAGATGGTGCCGAGTATTGAGTTCGGTTCCATATACAGCCTGTTCCCCGCTATCAATTGAAGAAAAAAACTCCCGCACGAAACCGTACAAGGGATTGAAGCGGAAAGCCCGGCGGTCCTGATATACCCATTCCAAGAACCATAGATTTTGCGTTTATCCCGCCTTAATAACGGCGGGAGGGAACAATGTCCAATCAAGAACTTCATTTTTTTCGGAAAATCCTGCATGGAAAGGCCGGCGCGGACGTGTCGGATACTACTTATCGTCATTAGGCACTGCTACTTTTCGGACTCATTGAAAACATAAAGAAAGGGCTATTTTGCCGCCGTGTCGCAGGCAAAGCCTGTTTAACAACTTCGTAATGGGTGTTGTACGAAAGGTGTCGCCGCTGTCCCCGCAGGCACACCTGTTTAACAACTTCGCAATGGGTGTTGTACGTAAGGATGCGCCGCTGTCCCCGACAGGCGCAACGCGGTACAGGAAATAAACGACTAAGTCAGTGTCAGACATCCGTAAAGACATCGGTAAAGTACAGACATGTCAAGGATTTCTACCTATATGAGAGAAGGTTTTGCCTACATGAGAGAAGGTTTTGCCTACATGAGAGAAGGTTTTGCCTACATGAGAGATGGTTCTGCCTACATGAGAGATGGTTCTACCTATATGAGAGAAGGTTTTGCCTACATGAGAGATGATCTTGCTTACATGTCGGCAAAACTTTTCCTCCAAAGGGAGCGGCACGCTATACTTACGCTAGAGCGCTCCTAACGGGGCTGAGCGCCAGCGCTCTTCGCCGCGGGCGCGGCGGACGGTGGTACTACTCCCCGCCTCCTAGCGTGCCAGACGACTTCAAATAACGCTACGGACACCCGCCTCTAAATAGGCTCGTAGCGCCGCGTAAAGGACCCCTAGAACGCACAGGACAGGACTTCTACGCCCGTGGTTACCCCAACGGCTCAAAACCGCCCTTCAAGCCCGTTCTTTCGCTGTTTCACAACACCGGATTACGACAAATAACGCAAAAAAAATACTTAATATTTCCAATTTGAATTTACAAAAGCAGGGGAATAAGATATACTAGCACCTATAGGAGGAAAAATGCTTCCCCCATCTTTTTTTTTCAGAGGGACGGGGAAAGCAATAATCATGAATCGTAATGGCATTATATCATACTCAAGACGTAAACGTCAAGAACAATCCGCTCGATTTCTTTGAGGAAAATCTACCGTCCAAGCCTTACGCCGTAGACTCGCTGGGCGCCGCACTCCGCATCCTGTCCACGGCAAGCGCGAAGAAGTTGCGGTATATTCAACCAAATACTCCCTGGGAACAGTACTGGTTCATCTACGACGTGGACAGACCGACGGCGCACTTCGACTGGGACGAGTATAACGCGCCGCCGCCGAACATCACGGCGATGAACCCTGAGAACGGACACGCGCATCTGTTCTATGGCGTTACGCCGCCGGTCTTAACCTGCGAGGCGAATCCTGAAGTGCATAAGAAGCCGATCCGCTACGCGGCGGCTATCGACATCGCCTTGACCGAGAAGTTGGACGCGGATCGTGCTTATGGCAAACTCCTTGCGAAGAATCCCTTGCACGCATATTGGAGCGTGCTGGTGTGGGAGACGCGGAACTACGACCTGTCATGGCTTGCGAGTTGGTTGGACATAAAGAGCTACCTGGATGGGCGGCGGACATTGCCGGCTGTGGGCTTGGGGCGTAACTGCACGATGTTCGACCTGACGCGGCGCTGGGCGTATCGGGAACGGCGTAAAAAGAGTTATTCCCGGAGCGATAGGTTTATCAGCGCGTGTGTAGCCCATGCGGGCGGGATTAACGCGGGCTTTCCCGTGCCATTGTCGCAGGCTGAAGTGCGGGCGACCGGGCGATCCATTGGGAAATGGACTTGGAAGAATATGTCGCCTGAAGGTTTCCGTGAATGGGCGGATGCCCGCAGGGATAAATCTATCCAAGTGCGGCAGGCGAAGAGCAAGGCACTGGCTGAGAAGGCGAAAGCCCTTTACGCCACAGGTAAAACGCAACAACAAATCGCAACGATTCTTGATTTAAGTGTCCGTCATATTATCCGCCTTTTAAATAATTTTTAGTGCCTGTGGAAAAGTGACATTTGTAATATCAGATGTAAGCCCTTTGGGGCGGGGTGGGGGATGGCGATAGCGGCACGGGGCAGAGTAGCAACAGGGCTATTGCGCTAGAAATGGGTGCGCATTAGATATAGTCAACCGTGCCTTGAGAGTGAACGATTTGTAATATCAGATGTAAGCCCCTGCTCTGCCGGGGCGGCGGGGGATGGCAAAGAACGACTCGCGGAACAAGAAAATAAAAGTGCGGAATTTGTAATATCAGATGTGCCCTTGCTGCCACAAGACGATCTTGTGAGTGAGATTTGTCTCCGCTGTTTTCCCGTATCAAAAGTAAAAAGATCAGATGAAGTGCTGGAGAGTTGGATTGACGAGTTGCACCTCGCTTTCCGGATCACCGCCGCCGCTGTTTTCGGCTGGTTACGGCTGTTTGGCGTGCGCTGTCGTCCTTGTGAATAAGTGGAAGATTTGTAATATCAGATGTAAGCCCCGAAGGGAGGTAGGACGGGAGAGCCGTGAGACTTCTCAAAGAGCCTCACGACGAATTTGCCTCAGGGGATAATTGCGTTATAGGTCAATATTCAACGCAATTATTCTCCTCTTTAAAATAACGGAATAGGGCAAGATGACGGCGGCGTGTAGTATCACCGCATACAGGAAAGACATCAACGCCATTGCGAGGTTTGGACCCATCAAGGTATAATCATCGGGGGTTACCCATTTCAGTATCGCCACGGTTCCGATTAGTACCGGCAGCAATACCGAAAGCCAGATCACTTTAGCGTAAGAGCTAAAGAAAAGCCGCGACTGTTTCAGGTCTTCCATTGACGCGGTTTTCCTGAAACCTGCTGAAAACGCCGTTTTCAACCCGGACAGTCCAAACAACGCCCATTGAAAAATGAGCGGAAGAACAACCGTGATGACAAAGGCGTTAAAGTCAAAATAAGCCGCATAGGTCGAAAGACCCGGGCGGGCAAACGAAATGGTAACAACAGCGCTTACGCTGATTGCCACAACAGAAAATAGCCAGTTAAGAATCATAAATACTCCTTAAAAATAAATTATCCTTCACACAGAAGAATTAATCGCCTGTAAAAAATCAAGAAACGCCGCCGCCAGATTTTCCGGGAGCAGTTTCACCATATCCGCCCAAGGGACAACCAGAGTGCTTTTAAACACGCCGGTTTGCGACGAAAACAGGGAAATCAACGCGCTGACAAGGATAGCCGCGATTAAAAAACCATGCCGCTCCTGTTTCCTACCGCTTTGCAGAACGGTAATATGATGAGGGAACGGGGGAATCTCCGCCTGTTCCATGTCCTTTTCAAACATATCTTTTAGTATTGTTTCAATCCTCATAATAATCCTCCAATAGTTTCTTGAGCCGCGATCTGACCGCCATCAAGCGTTGACGAATGGTGCTCTGCGGCGCTCCTTCTATAACCGCGATTTCTTTTGAGTTAAGCCCTTCATAGTATCTTAAAAACACAAGCCGTTTATATTTTTCATGTAATGATTCTATGCACCGCCTGCATTCTTCGGCAATGTCT
>JAISCC010000154.1 GCA_031265845.1 Treponema sp. | reverse complement strand
CCGTCTTCACGTGGTTTTATCAAGAAGTGGATGTGGTTTCCCATAACGCAGAAATCCCATAATTGGAAATTGAATTTCCGCTTCGCCTTTTTGACAAAAGAAAGGAAGAGCGCCTTGAACCGCGGCTCAAGCAGAGCCATGTCGTCATGGTCAATTTTCGACGTGACGTGATAGGTCGCTCCGTCGCGGAGCGTTCGCAAGCTTCTCATACTTATATTAGGGGATTGTCATGCAAATTGCTTTGGCGTCAGACGCCGACTTGCCAAAAATGCTGAAAATATTTTGGCGTCTGACACCACTATGAACGGGCTGTTTGCGGATGCCGTAGAACACTTCCAAAAAATAGACTTTGTGAATTTTTTCGCAAAATAGAAACGCCAGCGCTGAACATGACACCCGCCACGCGGCTCTTTCATACATACAACAAAGGCAAACGCCGCAATCCCAAAGATTGTAGCGAGGAAAAACATCGATTTGAAAGAAAAAAGAGCGTTTCGGCTGTAGCCAAGATGGGCGAAAACCGCAAATAAAAGCGCGGCAATGGCATAGCCTGAAATGTTGCCCGCCTGTCCGATTGCGCCAGCAAGCCCCAGCGCCGCGCCGCCGGTTTCTTTCTTTGCGAAGCGCATGGACAGGGAACTGAGCGCCGACATCATAACATGTTCGCCAAGACTGTAGATCACCATGAAAAAGACCACCGGACCTTGTCGGCACCGCTCGCGCAAAGCCCTGCAAGCCCCAGCGCCATGACTGCGGCGCTGATCTTAAATACCAGACGCTCTGAAAACCGGCGCATAAGCGCCAGAATCAGAACCACAAGCAGTCAGGGCAGTTCCCGAAAAAACTCCACGACTCCCTGCTCAAAATTGGAAATATGCGCCAATTCGGCTCAATAATTGTCCTGAACGCCCCGATACAACCCGTAAGAAACGCCGGTTAAAAGCAACACGGTCAGAAACCGTCCCGCTTTCGCTTCAGGACGGTATATTTTTTCAAACGTCTTGATGTTCACCAACCTCTAACGACGCCGCAGGCGGCGCCTACGGCTACCCTTTCACCGCGCCTATTGTAACGCCTTTAATAAAGTACCGCTGGAGCCAGGGATACACCAGCAAAATCGGCGCCGTAGCGAACATAACGGCAGCGGCTTTCATGCCGTCCGTCGCCTGCGGCACCCCGCCCGAAACGCCTTCCTGCGTCGCTATTTCTATTGAAGACAGGTTGTTGATGATGTTGTACAACTTGAGCTGAATCGGGTGGAAATCCGGCTTGGTGAGGTACAGCAGGGCGTCTGAGAATCCGTTCCACCTGCCGACAGCGTAGAACAGGGCGAGCGTCGCCATCACCGGCATGGACAGCGGCAGGTATATGCGCGTCAGCACAGTGAAAGGATTCGCCCCGTCAAGCTCGGCGGATTCACGCAGGCTTTCCGGCACCCCGTAAAAGAAGCTTCTCAGAATGATCATGTTAAACACGGAAAGGCAATTCGGTATAATGAGTACCAGCGGGTTGTTGATAAAGCCCAAATCCCTCATCAAAATGTAGTTGGGAATGGTTCCCGCGCTGAAGTACATCGTAAAGATAATGATGGTGTTGATGAGTTTCCTGCCCTTGAGCGAATCGTAAATGAGCGGAAACGCGCACAGTGTTGTCATGGCAAGGGAAACAATGGTGCAGATAACTGTCAAGATCGCTGTCCACAACATGGAACGGGAAAAGGATGTATCCTTGAACACATAATTGTACGAATCAAGATTCGTACCAACCGGCAGAAAAGCCACCTTGCGGTTTACTATTGCCATAGGATCGCTTAGCGATTGGGCTAATATGTTCAACATAGGCATAAGACATGCCAAAATCACCAGAAAACACACAAACACAATCGCCCAATCTGTTATTTTTGTCACTTTTGATCTAATCATTGTTTTTTCCTCCTACCAAATGCCGCGCTCGCCGAATTTTTTTGCGAGCGAGTTCGCCGCAACCAGGAAAATCACACATACCAGCGATTGGAACAATCCTATGGCGGCGGTATAGGAGAATTGGAACGAGCGTATGCCCACGCGGTACACCAGCGTGCTTAGGACATCCGACACTTGTATGACCATATTGTTGCCCAAGGTGTACGGGCGGTCGAATTCACTGCCTAATATGCGCCCTATGTTCATGATGAGCAGCGTGACTATCGTCGGGCGAAGTCCGGGAAGCGTAACGTGCCATATCTTGCCGAAGCGTCCGCACCCGTCGACTTCGGCGGCTTCATACACTTCCGGGTTGATGGCGGTGATCGCGGCGAGGTAGATGATCGTTCCCCACCCGACTTCCTTCCATACGCCCAGGACGATATAGGTTCCAACCCATAGTTGCCTGTCCATGAGAAAATCAATGGGTCCGACGCCAATCCTGCCCAAAAGAATATTCACGACGCCCGCGCCCGGGGCAAGCAGTTTGCTTGCGATGCCGGAAATAATGATCCACGAAAGAAAGTGCGGCAGGTATACGACGGTCTGGGTGAATTTCTTGTACAACGTAAAACGCAACTCATTGAGCAGAATCGCAAGGATAATGGGAGCCGGAAAACCAACCAAAAGGTCAAGCAAATTAAGCCAGATGGTGTTTCTCATCGCATTGTAAAAATCTTTGGAATGGAACGCCTGGTTGAACCATTTGAGACCGCTCCATGGAGAATCCCATACACCTCTAAACATGTTGTAGTCTTTGAAGGCGATGACGATATTCGTCATGGGAACATAACGAAAAACCACAAAAAAAGCCATAGGAAGCGACAACATAAGGTACAGCATCCACGTACGTTTTATGTACGAACGTGTCGTTATTTTCATAGCAACTCCTTTATTTGCAATGGGATTTTATACTGCGCTCAAAAAGGACGACTCTTTTGGGCGGTTGGCATTGGCAACGCCAATAAACAATGTGAAAAGTTGTTCCAAAATAGACATTTTGAAACTCTTCGCTTAATTTAAAGCTTTAATTCTTATGGTCATGTTGTCAAGTGTAAAAAATACAGAAAATAAGTATGAATTTCGTATAAAATTACACGCAGCTTATATTTTTATTCAAGGAGGCTGCCATTCACCCGCTTTGCGGCGGACAGTTCATAATTTCCATGCAGTCGAACCAAAGATTCGCCGAACCTCCTTACCGTTGAGTTTCCAGAGCTTCTCTCATACCAGCGATTCATCTTTAATGATACTATTTGTACAAATTGCCATTTGCGGAATACCGTTCAGAGCGGTCTTTGCTTCAGTCCAAGCGTCCCGCGCCCATTGACGACTGATCCATGAACGCCGTATTTCGCCTATAAAGCCGTTTTTTGTTCTTGAGCTGGCTGGATAACCGGTCAATTCGCTCAACCCGTCGAAAGATTTTGCGCCGCAGCAACGGTAAAAGGCGAGGCAAAGGCGCAGACGCAGGATCGTCTTGTTGACATTCCGCTGAAGTTCTACCGGGTTGTAAAAGGCGTACCGAGCATTGAGGATATTCTTGTACACGGCAACCCGACGTTTTTGGAGAGTCTGGCGAACGGGATACTGGACTCGTCGTAAACCTCGATCTCTTTGGATCCTGCCCGCGTTTTGCTTTTGAGCCTTTTCGGCGGGCGTGAAGAAGTTGAGCGGAGGAGCCGGCGGCTTGCGGACAGCCGGCAGGAGTCCTGTTCCTCAAGGACTTCCCGCCGGCCACGCCCGGCGTATTCACGGACGACCGATCCGTTCTTTTGTTCGACCAAACAGCCGCCGTTCTTCTTGCGTTCTCTCTTGAACGGGCGAAGAGGAGGCTCTCCTTTTCGCGCCAGGCATCGGCGGCGTTGCTGATGAATTCGGAGCCATCGCCGCGTGGAGGGAGGACGGAGTTGTTGATGTCCGCCAGGGCCTGGAAAGTCCACGTATGGGACTTGTTGGGGAAGGCGCGTATCGGGATGCGGCTTTTCAATCCATGGGTTTGGCACGACTTTCCCCTTTCAGCCTGATCGCCGCCTTGTCTTTTTCAACTTTTCCGCCGTTTCCTTTGTGATAGGGTCCAGCCTGAGGGAGGCTATGTCCTCGCCGGTGTAAACCCGCTTCCCTTTGCGGTTCGCCGGACGCTTTTCTCCGGCTTGAGTTTTACCGGCCAGCCGACCGCATTGGACAGGACTTCCCGAATCGTCCTTGCGTTTAAGAGGCGGACAGCGGGCTTCCGGCGGCGTCCGGCCAGCCGGGTGAACTCGTCGAGCGGAGACCGCTTGAGACCGCTTCTCTTTTTTCGCCGCCTTCCGGCAATGGGCGCCATTTTCTCTTTGAGGCATTGCCCGTTTTCGCTAACATTTTATATGAGGCATTGCGGGTTATTGATACTTGCCGCGCAGTTTGATACAATGACGGCATGAACATCGGCACACTACTTATTCATAACGCTGGTACCGCAGACGCCACAACCGGCGCGTTGAGTACTCCTATTTTTCAGGCTTCCACATTTGATCAGGGCGTTTCCTTTCGGGAAGACGGGCGTACGGTTGAGCGGGAGTTTGACTATGCGCGATCCGGCAACCCCACCAGAAAAGCGCTGGAGCAAACCATCGCGGCGTTGGAAGGCGGCGCCAGCGGGTTCGCCTTTTCAAGCGGCATCGCCGCCATATCCTCGGTGTTGGGAATTTTCGCCGCAGGCGATCACATCATCACGGCGGAAGACATTTACGGCGGAAGCTACCGGATCATCAACACTTTTTTTAAGCGATGGGGGCTGGAATCCACTGCGGTTGACGCATCAAACCTTGATGAAATCAAAAAAGCGATCAAGCCGAATACAAAAGCGCTGTTTCTTGAAACGCCTTCAAATCCCCTGCTGAAGATTACCGATCTACACGCGGCGTTTGCCGTGGCAAGAGAAGCGGGACTCGTTTCCATTGTCGACAATACCTTTATGACGCCGTATTTGCAGCGTCCGATTGAACATGGCGCCGATATTGTGATACATTCGGCGACCAAATTTCTCGGCGGACACAGCGACGTGCTTGCCGGGCTGGCGGTCGCCAACGCCGAAGCGCTTGGCAGAGAGGTGTACCGCGTACAAAACGGCTTTGGCGCGGTGCTTGCGCCCTGGGATTCGTGGCTGACATTGCGGGGAATCAAGACCCTCAAGGCGCGGCTTGCCATACAACAGAAAACCGCGCTGGCTGTCGCGCAGTGGCTTCAGCAACACAAGCGCGTTGAGGCGGTGTACTATCCGGGGCTGGAAGGTCATCCGGGCAAAGAGGCGCATGACGCGCAGGCTTCCGGCGCGGGCGCAGTGCTTTCGTTTAAGACAAAAACAACGGAACAGGCGTTGCGTTTCCTGGGAAAAACGAGGCTCGCCGCAGCTGCGGTGAGCCTCGGCGGGGTCGAGACTATCGCGTCCTATCCGGTTCGCATGAGCCATGCGTCTATACCAAAGCAAGAGCGGGAGCGGCTCGGCGTTACAGACGCCCTGATACGCATTTCCGCTGGTCTTGAAGACGTGGAAGACCTGATCGCGGATTTTGAAGAAGCTCTGGCATGACGCAAGGAGATGGCGAACATGAATATTGAAACCGCCTGTGTTCACGGGGCGCAGTCTTTCGATCCAATTACCGGAGCGATAAGCGTCCCTATTTATCAAACCGCCCCGTTCCGGCACCCCGAATTAGGGGGGTCAACCGGCTTTGATTATTCGCGATCCGAAAACCCCACGAGAAGGGCGCTGGAACAAACTGTCGCGCTCCTCGAACATGGGAACTATGGACTTGCTTTTGCCACAGGAATGGGCGCCATATCGTCGCTAATCAAGATTTTTCCTCCCTTTGGTGGCGGAGGGAGCCACAAAAAAACACATTTCATTGTTTCGGAAGACCTCTACGGCGGAACGTACCGGCTTTTCGGCGTGTATTACGCCCAGTATGGGTACGAGTTTTCCTGGGTTGACACCAGCGAATTCTCCCGCATACAAGCCGCCATGCGCCCTGAAACCACAGCGCTTTTCATCGAAACGCCGTCAAATCCCATGATGAAAGTGACGGACATTCAAAAATGCGCGGAGCTTATCCACCGGCACGGCGGACGGCTCATCGTTGACAACACCTTCCTCACCCCGTACTTTCAGAACCCGCTTGATTTGGGCGCCGATTTTGTCGTCCATTCAGGCAGCAAGTATCTTGCGGGTCATAACGACACGCTTTCCGGCTTCATCGTCCATTCCAGCGGCGAGGACGCGGATCAGCTCTTGAAAGCCCAGCGAAGCGAAGGCGCGGCGCTCTCGCCGTTTGACTCGTGGCTCACCCTGCGCGGCATAAAAACCCTGCCTGTGCGCATGGAGAAACACCAGACAAACGGAAACATCATCGCGGAATGGCTTCGAACCCACCCCGCAGTGGAAAAAGTGTTTTATACGGGGTTTGACGATCATCCGCAACGCGATTTGTCCCGAACACAAGCGCGGGGAGACAACGGCATGGTTTCTTTTTATGTAAAAGACGCCCGTACAATCCCCTCGATTCTGAAAAACGTCAAACTCGTGCTGTTCGCCGAGAGTTTGGGCGGCGTGGAATCCCTCATCACCTACCCATTGGCGCAGACCCACGACGCAATACCCGAAAACATGCGCCTTTCAGCGGGTGTGAACGAAAAACTCCTGCGCCTTTCGGTGGGTATAGAAAATCCTGACGACATTATCGCGGATTTGAGCGTTGCGCTGGGATGATTCGCCAGCGAGACGCAAAGCCGCAAAGCCAACCGGATCGTATGGCAAGCGTCACTTGACGCTTGCCGGCGGCGTTGTATACGCTCCCTCCGGGCGTTAGCCCGATGTTTCTCCGCTAACAATCCGCTCAAGCCTCCCGGACTTACTCAATATAGAACACAAGAATGTTGTCCAAAGATAGATAGGTGTAGTAGGTGTAGAGGGTGTAGGTGCTGTAGGTGTAGTAACCATGCTTGGTCCACACAATTTCATGGGAACCCGGTTCAAGGGTATATTCCAGGTAAGACCAGTTGTAGTTCCCCTGCCATGTCTCCTTTTGGGTTCCATCAATGGAGAACGCAGCCCCCTTTGTGTTGTTCTCATAATCCTTGTTGGCATACCGGAACGAAAGCTTCGCCTTCCGTTCCAGGTTAAGACTTAGACGCAGTTTGGCGTCGGCAATGCCGCCCAGGGCAATTGACTTGCCGGCGCCGGCATAGGGTGGATGATAATAAGTATAGCCGCCATAATAGGGTAAATCGCCTGTTACGGAATAATAAGTTGAACCTTTTCGCTCCGCATAGCCCTGTATCTCCCCTTCGGCATCGTCAAAGAACACCACCGTGGTTGTCATGTCCTTGAGGGCGCCCGTATTGTCCGGGTTGTTCGCCTCCACGATCAGAGTGTTGTCGATAAAAACAAATTCTTTCGTTTCACTCTTCTCAATGACAACCACCTCTTTGGTGCGGGCGAAAGCGGGATTTGACTTCCGCTTGAAGAAGATATAACTGGCGCCTGGCTCTACACCCGCCGTTACGGCGCTCCCTATAGGAATGGAGCTTTCAACAGCATTCGATCTAAAAGCGACGCCTTGCCATCGCACGTCCATGAGATCGCTAAAAGATTCGTTTTTTATTGTCAGAAAGGTTGTCATGGGCGGCTTGATGGACGACAAGGCGCCGGTATTGGTCTCCTGGGTAGTGTCTACCACCATAGTAGCATCGGTGAGGGTAAACCTGGTCGTCGCGTTTACTGTTATAGTATTAGCGGTACGCAAGTTCATTACCACTGTTCCTTCTCTGGTAAAGTAGAGATAGTCAGAGCCGCACTGTACCGAAGCGCGGCCTTCGGCTTTGGGAGACAATTGATGGGAACCATAATTTCCCGTAATACTATTGTCCTTCCACCGTACATTGCTAATGGTATAGGAAGAGTTGTTTTCTATTATCAACGGGATGTTCTTCTTTTCTTCTTCCGCTTCCGGATCGCAGGCTATAGCGAGAAACCCGATGCACAAGACCGCTGGCATTATCCTGATTGGCATATTTTTCATGTGATTGCCTCCTGTAATGTCAAAATATAATTTTCTGCGCGCCGGTTTTCACCACCGGCGCGCCGCTAACAATCCGCTCAAGCCCCCGGCCTTATTCAATATAGAACACAAGAATGTTGTCCAGGGATAGATAGGAGTAGGAGATGAAGTTGATGGTGGAGTGACCATCCTTGGTCCACACAATTTCATGGGGACCCGCTTCAAGGGTATATTCCAGATAAGACCAGTTGTAGTTCCCCTGCCATGCCTCCTTTTGGGTTCCATCAATAGAGAACGCAGCCCCGGTTGTGCCATAATCTTGGTTGGCATACCGGAACGAAAGCTTCGCCTTTCGTTCCAGGTTAAGACTTAGACGCAGTTTGGTGTCGGCAATGCCGCCCAGGGCAATTGACTTGCCGACACCGGCATAGGGCGGATGATAAAAATTTCGGGAAGAAGTAGCGCTATAATAGGGTAAATCGCCTGATACGGAATAATAAGTTGAACCTTTTCGCTCCGCATACCCCTGTATCTCCCCTTCGGCGTCGTCAAAGAACACCACCGTGGTTGTCATGTCCTTGAGGGCGCCCGTATTGTCCGGGTTGTTCGCCTCCACGATCAGAGTGTTGTCGGTAAAAACAAATTCTTCCGTTTCACTCTTCTCAATGACAACCACCTCTTTGGTGCGGGCGAAAGCGGGATTTGACTTCCGCTTGAAGAAGATATAACTGGCGCCTGGCTCTACATTCACCGTTACGGTACTTCCTATAGGAATGGAGCTTTCAACAGTATTTGTCCTAAAAATAACGCCTTGCCATTGCACGTCCATGAGATCGCTAAAGGACTGGTTTTTGATAGTTAAAGTGGTGGGACTGCCCACAATTGTTCCAAGGGGTTGTACATTTGTCGTGTCGTCCGTATCTACCACAATGGTATTGTCGGTAAAAACAAATTCTTCGCTTTCCCCGGTTTCCACTCCAACAACACTCTGAGTTCGGCAGTCAAGACTCAAGGGTTTAGCGCTGGAAGAATCAATAACTTTTGTAAAGAAGATATACCCGGAAGCTCCGTCTCTTCGTCCAATAGCCCCTGAAGAACCGGGAGCAAGCGCGGCAGGTGTGGGACTTCGGTCCTGCCATTTAATGCCGTTGATCGTCCATGTTGATTCGTTTTTTATTCTCAAAAAGGTTGTCATGGGTGTCGCGGGCGGACCGATGGACGACAAGGCGCCGGTATTGGTCTTCTGGGTGGTATCCACCACCATAGTAGCATTGGTGAGGGTAAACGTGGTATCCTCATCTACTGTTATAGTATTAGCGGTACGCAAGTTCATTACCACTGCTCCTTCTCTGGTAAAATAGAGATAGTCAGAGCCGCGCTGTACCGAAATGTAGTCCTTGGATCTGGCTTGGGGAGACAATTGATGGGAACCATAATCTCCCGTAATACTATTGTCTTTCCACCGTACATTGCTAATGGTATAGAAAGAGTTGTTTTCTATTATCAACCGGATGTTCTTCTCTTCTGGTTCCGGATCGCAGGCCATAACGAGAAACCCGATGCACAAGACCGCCAGCATTATCCTGATTGGCATATTTTTCATGTAATCGCCTCCCGTAATGTCAAAATATAATTTTCTGCTCGCCGGTTTTCACCGCCGGTGCGCCGCTGACAATCCGCTCAAGCCCCCGGACTTACTCAATATAGAACACAAGAATGTTGTCCAGGGATAGATAGGTGAAGCCGGCGAAGATGGCGGAGGAGTTGTAGGCGTTGTAGGTGTAGTAACCATCCTTGGTCCACATAATTTCATGGGAACCCGCTTCAAGGGTATATTCCAGATAAGACCAGTTGTAGTTCCCCTGCCATGTATCCTTTTGGGTTCCGTCAATGGAGAACGCAACCCCCTTTGTGTCATGATCCTTGTTGGCATACCGGAACGAAAGCTTCGCCTTTCGTTCCAAGTTAAGACTTAGGCGCAGTTTGGCGTCGACAATGCCGCCCAGGGCAATTGACTTGCCGGCGCCGGCATAGGGCGGATGATAAAAAGTATTGTTGCCATAATAATAGGGTAAATCCTGTAATACGGAATAATATGCGGAACCTTTTCGCTCCGCATAGCCCTGTATCTCCCCTTCGGCGTCGTCAAAGAACACCACCGTGGTTGTCATGTCCTTGAGGGTACCCGTATTGTCCGGGTTGTTCGCCTCCACAATCAGGGTGTTGTCGGTAAAAACGAATTCTTCCGTTCTATTCTTCTCAATGACAACCACCTCTTTGGTACGGGCAAAAGTGGGATTTGACTTTCGTCTAAAAAAGATATACCCGGAACCGGGGTCTATCTCTTTTATTATGGTATTCCCGATGGGGATAGAGTTTTCGATGGTATTCGCTCTAAAAGCGACGCCCTGCCATTGCACGTCAAGGAGATCGCTAAAAGACTGGTTTTTGATGGTTAAGACGCTCTTGCGTTCCGCTTCCGGATCGCAGGCCATAACGAGAAACCCGATGCACAAGACCGCTCTCATTATCCTGATCGACATATTTTTCATGTAATCGCCTCCCGTACTATCAAAATATAATTTTCTGCTCGCCGGTTTTCACCACCGACGCGCCATTGTAGATAAAGTTGTAGACATAGCTGTTCTTTACAGTAAATTCCGGCACGTTGACTGCGTTCAGGGCGGTATGCGCCGAGTAGTTGTCATGAATGGCGCCTGTCGCTGTGGAAGAAACCTCGTACACGCCGGTCTTTCCCGGGGGAACCGGAAGATTCCCGTTTCCCGTCTGTTTATACGCCGTTCCATACCGATGCAATTCAAACTGCATGTTTGAAGCGTTAAGAATTTTTATAAAGGCTGCGGGAAATTCAAGCTCCGCAGGCTGGGGAATCTGTATGGTGTAGTATCTGTTTTCTTCCACTACAAAATTTATCTGGATATTGGGATCAACGCCTTTAGCCCACACTTCGCCGCTTGCCAAATCCGTACCGTCCACAACCTTGTAGGAATATTCAATACAAAAGGTGGACCCTATGCCATAATTGTCGCTGGTTCTGACATTGACCCCTCTTGATTGACCGGCGCCCAGAGATTCAATCAGCACGGGGCCGGAAAAAGCGTCCACATGAACCGTCGCCGTATAACTGGACTCATTAAAAAAGGTCGCTTTGCCGGTTTTCACTTCCAACCCTTTAGCGCCCGAACCTTCACCGGAAGAATCCACAGAACAAGCCGACAAGAGGACGGCAATGAGAAATACAAACAGAATCCGGTTTCTTTTCATATAGACTCCTCGTTTTCAAACAGAGAGGCGCCGATTCCAGCGCCTCCCATGAAAATGTCAACTACAGGGATATAATTTCGTTTTCAACATTCCGTTTAGCCCCTTCGGTTATGACCGCCGTATAGCTGGCAGGATCGGTCAGTCCGCCGCCGCCCGTGTAGTCAAGACTAACCGTATAATCGTAGCCATTTTTAATAGCCGGAGTTTGACCATCCGCGTCTTTCACTGCAACAACAACCGTCCCGCCGTAGATGGCGCAGTTAAGGTTCATGTGCTGTCCGCCATCCGCCGCCTTTAATTCAAAGGTAAGCGTTTCCCCGGAGTTGATTGAATCGTATCCGTTTTGGGCGAAATATACCTTTGAAGCCGCCGCAAAACGGCTGGATTGATTGGCGACATTATTGGTAACCGTGATAAACGCCACCGGATATACTATGTTGCCGACAATCTGGTCCCATTGCACCTTTTCATCGTTAGGGAACCGTACCGTTTGAACGCTTTGATCCGTTGTCGGGCGGGGTCCAACAGACACCGATTCGGCAAAGGAGGTGGCCCGGATGGTAGTAACCGTTTTGGTTGTGTTGCTGTAAAAGACGTAGACAGGGAAAATGGTCAGATCATCCGTTGAATCGGCGTAAAGGGCATAATTGGTAGCCAACGCGGGCAGGTAACCGATTTTCTCCCCATCGGGGCTGTCTTTCCGCAGTTCCATGCCGATTCTTCCGGCGTTGGTTACTTTGAAGTAGTAATTCCCGCTGTAGGCGGGGTTGATCTCGGCGCGGAATTTCTTTCCCTGTCCGTAGGTTGCCATGGCGGAATAGTCGATTCTGGCATTGGCAAGATTGGTCTTGTTGGCTTCATATTCATCCTTGGACATGCCCCGCAGAATTATATAACCGCCCACGTCGAAATCGTCCACGTCGTCGGAAATGTCAAACGTTTTAGCGCTGCCTGCCCGGACGCCGCCCAGAATAGTGGAGGCGTTGGGGGTCTGCCCCCGAAAAATCAGCATGTCCTTTGAGGTGTTGTTGATAACAGTCAAAGTTCCGTTGTTTTCAGATGTCCAGCTAATGCCATCGCTGTCATCGTCCTCTCCGGAATTCGGACAGGCCGTCAAGACCAGCGCCGCCGCCAAAAGAAGCAAAAAAACTATATTCTTTGTCTTCATCTCATTCTCCTTGTTCATAGAAAATATTTGTACAGAGATACCCCTGTAACGCGCGGTGAGAAAAATAAAAAAAGCGTGAATATTCCTCTAGTATGCAAAGCGTTCCAGCAAGAAACCTTTTTTTCCCCATCTTCATGTTCAACACTCCTTTGCGGTTTTAATGTCCCGCCGGAAAAATAGTAAGACGCAAGGCGTCGCTCGCCGCTCTAATTGCCAAACAGGGCTGTTCTTTGCGGAACAGGGCTGTTCCTTACGAAACAGGGCTGTTCCTTAAGGAACAGCTTGCAAAACGCCGCCTTGTTTCCCCGGTCATGGAATGAGCGCGGAAACAAGCGGACCCCACGAACCCTTCTTCCCGTCGTTCTCAATCTGGATCGCCATATACGCCGTCTTTCCGCTGTCCCCGTACTCGAACTCCAGCGCGTCCTTCCTGCGCTTCGTGAAAAACGACTTCGTCAGGTCGCTCTCAGGGTTCGCCGGCGGCGTTTCGCCGGGCGCGATCACTTTATACCACACGCGGAACCCCTTGTTCGCCGGATCGTCCGGACTGCCGTCGACAAAAACGATCCTGAGCCCCAACTCGTGCCGCCCGGTGAGGAACGTCTCCACTGCGGCGTGGGCTGTAGGTACATGAGAGGGCGTGTGAGTGGAGTCGGGGACTTTGAGACCCAGGCTCACGAGATCCGCCTCCGTGAGCGGCGGCATATAAAAATACCGCTTCTTCATGTCCCGCATTTTTGCGGTCAGCGCGTCGAAGGCGGTTTTGCACCGCGCGGTCGCCACCGGCGTGCGCGTGGTCTCGTTCCGCGCCGCAGTGAGAGCCGCGTCGGCGTCGGCGGTCGAATCCGCCCAGTTCTGTAACATCGGCTGGGGGAACGCCCCACGCCGCCGCCTTTCCGGGGAGAATATTCCCCCAGTTTTTAGCCATTGCCAGTTGTCCGGCTCGTGTTCCGGGCGCCCAATCGCTACTCATAATGACCTCCTTTGTCTGATGTGTTTATGAGCGAATATATTGTCAGCTATAGCGAATGAGTTGTCAGCTATAGCAAATGAGCCGTTAGGTACAGCGAATGAGTTGTCAGTTATAGCCGATGACCCGCTGGCTATAGCGAATGAGTTGTCAGCTATAGCTGATGAGACGTTGGCTATAGCGAATGAGTTGCTGGCTATAACAAATGAGTTGTCAGCTATAGCAAATGAGACGCTAGTTATAGCTGATGAGACGGATGCTTGTACGGACAGGCTGTGTCTGCAACTGAATGGGGCGTTGCTACACTTTGTTGCGCCGAACGCTTTTTGGGCCGCCGGGGATTGTTGTCCGGTTATGAAGGGCTTGACGCGCCGACTTTTTACTAGAGTTGTACTTCTTCGGGGGGGGGGGGGGGATCGGCGGCTGTAACGCTAGTCCGCGCGGCGGCATACACCGCAACACACGCAGAGATTGGACGCCGCTTGCCGTTCGTTACTGAAACCAATTTTAAACGCATTATAACTACGCTCATACATAATATTATAGCGCGTCGCGCCGCTTTTGTCAACGTGCGCCGCTCTTTTTTGGAAACCGCTTGCCGGACTCGGACTAGACGCAGATCCGTAAGAGCCGACGTAGCCAAGGCTCCCGCATTCACTTTTAAGAAATAATGAAGGCGGAGAGTCCATAGTCCGGGAAAGTAATATGGACAGCCGTCTCGTCTGATATGCCTGTGATTCTTGACTCACACTGCCATACCATCAGGAGCAACGGAGAACATATACGGGTACCATTCAAGCGTTGAACCGCTGCGCTTACCTGCGCCACACAAGGGCGCCGGATGCGAAAGGACTGCGAGGACTCATCAACCCCGGGCGAGAAGACTGCAACAGGATAAGCGAGTAATACGTGTTTTGGACTTCGAGACTGCCATCTGAGCCAATTTCAAAACGCGAACTACGTTCAGACGTTTGGGTTGGTTTTGAAATTGGCTTTGAAACAGCCTCGTCTCTTTATGGGCGCTACCGATCCTCCGGCAATAAAATGCCAGCCATGTAGTTTTCGGTATTGAAGTAACGCCGGATGAGGCGCGGCATGGTTTCCGCGTCAAGCCCCGCAATGACCGTTTCACTCCGGCTGTAAGCGGCGCTTTCGTCGCCCCGCATACTATTGGCGATCAGCGTATCATGCCAGAAATCGTTGGTTTTAAGGGCGGATTCGCGCCTGCGGGAAAACCCTTCCCGCAACTTGGCCAAATCCTCTTCGCTGGCGGGCGTCTCTCCCATGATCTTAAGCTCCCGTATCACCAGCTCCACCAACGCTTCAGCCCGGCCAGGCTCACAGCCAAAGGCGAGACCTGCGGTGTAGCGTCTTGAAGGATAGTTTCCCTGCTGACAGTAGACCCCCACCCCATAACTTGCCCCCATCTGTTCGCGGATCTTTTCCCGAAGACGCAGTTCAATTAGCTCAACCATGGAAGCGACCAAATCGCGCTCAGTGTACGTGTCTCCTTCAATAGCAGGATTTACGCCTCCGAATAAAATGCGAACCACGCTTTGCTGATCAACGCCCTTTTTTATCCGCGCCGTCTGTGTATCATCAGGGAAGTCCGGAAGGGCGTCCCGCGCTTCGGCGCGCTCCCCGGCGGGAAGGGACGCCAAATACATGACGCTGAGGCGTTTCACTTCATCAAGCGCAATAGCGCCGGTGAAAACGAAGGTAAAGTTCCCGGCCCCGCTATAGAATTGCTGGTAAAACTGCCGCGCCTTGTCCGCGTCAAGGGACTCAAGAAAAGAACCGTCAGGTTGGTTAAGGCGGACAGAACCCGGGTAAAGAATTTTGAGTTGTTCCGCCGCAAAATAGTTTTGCGGATAGTTCTGATTCGCATCTATTCTTGAGGCAATATTCCCCGTCACCCGTTTCCATGCGGCTTCCGTAAAATAGGGGGATGTAAAATATAAATTGACCAGTTGAAAGAGGCTTTCCATATCCCTGGCCGCAGCGGAGCCGGACAAGCCGGCGTAGGTCTCATGCAGTTCGGGCCCGACGCTCACATTTTTGCCCACCAGTTTTTTTGTAATCTGAGTTTGCCGGAACCCGTTTAAGCCGGACATCCCCGCGTATTCGGCGGCTATTGACGCCGATGGATATTCGTCATCGGAAACAAGAGAAAGCCCGCCCCGGCTCACAGCTTTAAACATAACAACATCTTCTTTAAAATCGGTGGGGCAGACGATGACTTTCGCGCCGTTTGACAAGGTGAATTCAGTTATCGCCGGTGTTCCACCGGTCGGCGTTCCACCGCTTCCATCAGACAGAACGCGCTCCGCAGTTATTGAACCGGGTCTCTCCGCCAATTCAGACGGGAAGAACGGACGGCCGTCCATACCGTCGTCGTAGGGACCAATGGAAGAGTTGCGGTACTGTTTCCACATCCGGTCGATAGCCGGCTTTGAAGGGACATCCGCATCCGGCGGCGCGATGGTCATAAGCCGGGAGCCGCGTCCGTCAAAATAGCGTGTAATGACCGCGTTCACCTCGTCCATTGTAAGGGCGTCAATAGTCTCCAGGGACAGTTGATACTCGGCGTCAGCCGACAGGAAAGGCGTTTCGTTCAGTACGCTTTCCACCAGGCGGTACGCAAGGTCCGATGACTCGGCTTTCTTGCTATTCTGCCAGACATCCAAAGCGCTGGAACGCAGATTCACCTTCTGCCGCTCCAGTTCAGTTTCGGTGACACCGTATGTTACAAACCGATCCATCTCGTCAATGACGGTCTTGAAGGCGTTGTCGAACATCCCGGGCTTGGGGTTGAACCAGATCGCGCCGGCATTCATGGAACGCAGTAAATTCATCGTGAGGGCTTGCGCTCCAAGGAAAAGATCGCCCTCCTGAACCTGTTCATAGAGGCGGGCGGACAAGGTGTATACAGAAACGGCGCCCGCCGTATACAGCCGGTGATCCTCGCGGGTCTTCACCCGTACTGCGGGAAACAAGTTGCCAATGAAAACTTGGGTATAGGGCGCTTCAGGATCGGACAGGCGAAGGCTGAGTTTCGTTTTGGGAGCGGATACGGGATACGAGGGAAGCGCCCGTGGTTTTTCACTTGCCGGAATAGACGACAGCCGTTCTTTTACCGCCTGTTCCAGTTGGGCGCTGTCCGCGTCGCCCACGATGACAAGGGTCATCAATTCCGGACGGTACCATTTTTTATAAAAGTTGACAATCCGATCCCGCGGCGCGTTCTGAATGATATCCGGCTTGCCGATGGGCATACGATTCGCATACCGGGAAAGGGGAAAAAGGAAGGGCAACATCGCGTCCCGCGTACGGCCGTCAACGCCCCGGCCCAGACGCCATTCCTCAAGCACGACGCCCCGCTCTTTTTCCAGTTCCGCCTCGTCAAAGGCAAGTCCGCAGGCCCAGTCAGAAATAACGGTGAGGCTTGTATGCAACGCTTCGGAATCATCCGCAGGGATATCCAGGCGGTATACGGTTTCGTCGAATGAAGTGTATGCGTTTACCTCGGGTCCAAAAGCCATGCCCAAGGTTTCAAAATAATTAATCAGTTCGTTTCCCGAAAAATGGGCGCTCCCGTTAAAAGCCATGTGTTCCACTATATGGGCGACGCCTCGCTCATTATTGGCTTCCAAAACAGACCCCGCTTTTACCACCAGCCTGATGAAGATGCGGTTTTCGGGATAACTATGTTGTAGGATACGATACGATAATCCGTTTTCAAGGACGCCGGAAATGACGGCGGGATCGCTTTCCAGCAATTCGCCGACAGTGGCTCCCGCATTGCCTGCGGTCGCACAACTGGACAAAACAACGCAGAGCGAAAGAACGGAAAACAAATATAACAGTTTAGCTTTCATAATGACCTCTTTTCGCGGTTAATAATAAGAATATAACAGAATGAACTTTATTATAGTATAGTACGCTCATTTATACAAGCCTCCACAGCGACTTGCCGAAGGCGTACTGTCTCCTATCTATGACCCATATAAAGTTCCGCTCGTCCTCCGTTTTGCCCTTCTTTTCTCCTACAGGCGATGTTGCGCGCCGTTGCTTTTTTTCCCGTTTCGGGATATAGTGGGACTATGGCGAGGAGGGCATTTGATCGCTATGGTGATTTTCATCGTTTCCACTATCTTTTTGTGTCCCTGTTGCCATCACCTCTTTATCATACTTTGCATATCACCTTCTATAGAAGATAGAAGAATGAAAGAATGAAAAAAATACTGGTCATAGGTTCAACAGCGGTTGACGTCCGCATTCGTATTCCGCATCTGCCGAAAACCGGGGAAGACATTAACATTGTGCAGGTGGAGAATCGGATCGGGGGCTGCGCCTATACTGTCGCTCATATACTCAAACACTTTTCCATCCCGCACATCCTGTGCTCGCCGGTCGGAACCGGCGTGTACGGCGAATTTGTTTTGAATCACTTTGAGAAAGAGGGAATCACGCCTTTCATACGGCTTGAAGAAGAAAACGGCTGCTGTTATTGCCTTATTGAAGAAAACGGCGAGCGCAGCTTTCTGTCCCTGCATGGAGCGGAATACCGCTTTGGCTGGATGGGCGCCGTTGACTTCCCTCTCGCGGACCTGGACGGCGTTTTTGTATGCGGCGTTGACATTGAAGACCCCACCGGCGTTGAAATCGCCGCCTTTGTCCACGCCCATCCTGAACTGACCATATTTTTTGCGCCGGGACCACGGCTTATGTCCATTGAACGCGAGCGCATGGAAGCGATCCTCGCGTGTTCGCCAATTCTCCACCTGAACAAAGCCGAGGCATCTGAATATACGGGCGAGACGGACGTAGAAAGAGCCGGAGCGATCCTCGCCAAAAAGACGGGCGCGGCCCTTGTCATCACCCTTGGAGAACACGGCGCGTATTACCGGGAACACGGCGCGTCCAGCGGACGCGTCGCACGCGGCGCGAGCGTTCAGGTGAAAGACACGGTTGGCGCGGGAGACACGCATTGCGGCGCGGTTATCGCGGGTCTAAAGCAGGGGCTGAGCCTGCAAGCGGCTGTGGAGCGGGCGAATCTGACGAGCGCCGCGCTGGTGAGCGGAAAACCTCTTCCCTAAACCGGTCTTTTCCACTATACTTATCCAAAATTAATTGCAAAGAATTGCAGAGGAGCGATGTATGGAAGCATTGAAGAAAAATCCCGCGTGGAAAGGACGGAAGGGTCCCGTTATCCTCGTGATCATGGACGGCGTGGGATATGGCAAATATACGGAAGGCGACGCGGTTGTGGACGCCAAAATGGATCACCTGAACGCAGTAAAGGCGAAAGCGCCGAACACCCGCTTAAAGGCGCATGGAAAAGCCGTGGGACTTCCCTCGGACGATGATATGGGCAACAGCGAGGTGGGGCATAACGCTATGGGGTGCGGGCGTGTCTTCAATCAAGGCGCCGCGTTGGTGTCCGCTTCCATACAGACCGGCGCCATGTTTCAAGGAAAGGCGTGGAAAGAAATTATCGCCGCAACCACCGGCGCCACCAGCCAAAGGGTTCCGGCGCTCCATTTTATCGGGCTTTTTTCTGACGGCAATGTACACAGCCACCTTGATCACCTCAAGGCCATGATCGTTCAGGCGAAAAAAGACGGCGTTAAAAAAGCGCTGGTTCACACGCTTTTTGACGGACGCGATGTGGGCGAGACCAGCGCCCTTGACTATATCGATCCATTTGAAGACTTCCTGAAAGACGTGAGCGCCCATGGATTTGAGGCGAAGATCGCGTCCGGCGGCGGGCGCATGTGGATCACGATGGACAGGTACGGCGCGGATTGGAACATGGTTCGCCGGGGCTGGGAAACCCACGCGCATGGCGCGGCGCGTCAGTTCAAGAGCGCGAGGGAGGCTGTCGAAACCTACCGCAAAGAGACGCCCGGCGTCATTGATCAGGACCTCAAAGAATTCGTTGTCGCGGAAGACGGGAAGCCCATAGGCGCGATAGAAGACGGCGACGCCGTTGTGTACTTCAATTTCAGGGGCGACCGCGCGCTTGAAATCACCGCCGCGTTTGAGGAAGAGCGTTTCACCCATTTTGACCGGGGGCGCCGTCCGGCGGTCTGTTACGCGGGCATGATGGAATATGACGGCGACACCCATGTTCCGCGCCGGTATTTGGTGAACCCGCCTTCCATTGACCGTACGCTCGGCGAGTATCTGGCGGCTTCGGGCGTACGCACGCTCGCCATTTCCGAGACCCAGAAATACGGACACGTCACCTATTTCTTCAACGGCAACCGCACCGGAAAGTTCGATGAAAAGCTCGAAGACTATGTTGAAATCAAGAGCGATGTGGTGCCGTTTGAACAGCGTCCGTGGATGAAATGCGCCGAAATCACGGATCAGGTGATTGAAGCCGCCGCGAGCGGAGCATACGATTTCATTCGGCTCAATTTCCCCAACGGCGACATGGTGGGGCATACCGGCGTGTATCAGGCGGTCGTCTGTTCTATGGAAAGCATGGACATACAACTTGGCAGACTCCTGAAAGCCGCCGAAGAAGCGGGCGCGATCATGGTTATCACGGCGGATCACGGCAACAGCGACGATATGTTCGAGCATGACAAGAAAACCGGCGCGGTTGTCCGCAAAGCGGATGGCAACCCCAAGTCCAAAACGAGCCACTCCCTGAATCCAGTGCCGTGCATCGTGTACGACCCGGACTACAAGGGCGAGTACGACAACACGAGCCTCACCGAAGGACTGGGCGTCAGTTCCATTGCGGCGACCTGCATCGACCTCCTGGGCTTCATTCCGCCCGAAGGGTACGACGCATCCATAGTAAAAATGAAGTGACAGTAACGCGCTTGTTGTCATGCGTTCAGCAACGCGGCGTTGCTAACAACGCGGCGTTATTAACGCTTGTATTTTTTCAACGGGTTTTTCATCGGCGCGTATCCACACTGTATTGGGAATGGACGCGAAATAGGTCATTTGCCGTTTTGCGTAGTTCCGGCTGTGTTGCGCCACAAGCGCCTCAACTTCGGCTGTGCTGGTTGCGCCGCTGGCGCAACCGTGTTCATCGAAAAACTCGTGGTAGCCTATTGCCCTCATGCCCGGACACCAGGGTCCGTACCCGGAAGCCGCCAGGGAGCGGACTTCATCAACAAGTCCGCTCTTGAACATGAGGGCGCACCGCTCGTTGATGCGCCGGTAGAGGTCTTCACGCGGACGCTCAAGGGCGAGTGTCAGGAACCGGTACGGCCCCGAAGCACCCGAACTGGGCGAAGCGGCGGCGTTCATCGCAAAAGAACTTAACGGTTTGCCCGTGAGACGGAACACTTCCAGGGCGCGCAGAAGCCGGTATTCATCGTTGATGTGAATGCGGGACGCGCTCGCCGGATCACAGTCCGCGAGTTCCTTTGCAAGCGACTCGGCCCCGTGTTCGCGCAACTCGGCTTTGAGAACGCGGCGTACGCCCTCGTCCGAGGGCGGGGCTTCGGGCAACCCCATAATAAGGTTTTTCAGGTAAAAGCCGGTTCCACCGGACACAACGGGCAACGCGCCCCGCGCTGCAATCCGCGCTATCGCTTCTTTGGCAAGACGAACAAAATCGCCGGCATTATAGCTTTGATCCGGTGTCCGTATGTCGACAAGATGGTGGGGAAGCCGTTCCCGCAAAGCGGCTGACGGTTTTGCGGCGCCTATGTCCATGCCCTTGTAAACCTGTATGGAATCCGCAGACACAATTTCAGCCTTGTACGCGCTGTTTCCAGTAAAAAGCTCTTCCACCACGCTGGTTTTTCCCACTGCCGTAGGACCAAAGATCACAAGAACGTGTATGGAATCCGCCACAGCGCTTATTCCAGACGAAACTCTATTTGTGAAGTGAACAACTGGCGGGCCGCAAGCGATATGACCTTGCCCCCATGTTCTTCAATCTCCGGATCCTTGATCATGGCAAGCTGATACGCCCGCCGTGAAGACGCCGTAGTGATTTCATACATGTTTTTTCTATACTCAATAAGTTCTTCTAATGGAAATATCATGGGTTGTACTATACTTAATTCCGCTCTTTTTGTCTACCGCCAAAGGCGGCGTTCTTGTGTCATGCGCCGCGCCGCGCCGGTGCGTCGCATTGTCTCATAGCGTAGCGCATATCCCGGAAAAACTGATTTTTCTTGCAAGAGAGCCGTAGCACATATATCAATAACTCCACATAATGAACCTCCTCACCCTGAAAGTTAAACTTGACTCACTAAGTCGGTGTCAGACATCAAAACATTTTCAGCATTTTTGGCAAATCGATGTCTGACACCAAAAGCAATTTGCATGACAATCCCGTATTATAAGTATGAGAAGCTTGCGAACGCTCCACGACGGGGCGACCTATCATGTCACGTCGAAAATAGACCATGACGATATGGCTCTTCTTGAGCCGCGATTCAAGAGGTTGTTCCTCTCTTTCGTCGAGAAGGCGAAGCGGAAGTTCAATTTCCGCTTATGGGACTTTTGTATTATGGGGAATCACATTCATTTTTTGATAAAGCCGGGCAAAGGCGGGACTTTATCGAAAATAATGCAATGGATAAAGTGCAATTTCGCCAAGTCGTGGAACAAAGAGCATGGCCGGAAGGGGCATGTGTGGGGGGAGCGGTTTTATTCACGAATAATCAATGGGATGAGGGATTTTTTGCGGGTGCGGGAGTATATAGCGGAGAATCCGGTGAAGGCTGGGCTTGTAGAGCGAGCGGCGGAGTGGTTGTTTGGCAGTTTATATCACAGGCTACACCGACGATCTGGTTTATTAGATGAGGTGTCAGACATTTTTGACGATGAGTTAAATCCACCATTTGCGGGACAGAGCGGCGAGGCGTCTATTCAACTGTAAGGAAATTATGTAACTGTGAAGGTTTGCTATGCAAACCATCCCGCCCCATTCTTTGTTGGCGTCGCCAAATCCAACCACCCTAAAGGATCGCCTGTTAGGGCGCGGTATGGAGACCCCGCTGCGAATAAACGGGCAAGATTAGATTCAACATTCGCCTCATACAACAGGAAAATGCATTAGTCCGGCATGGGTGTTATTAGGTTTATAACTCCTACAACCTGTATTCCAAATGTACCCCATATCACCCCATCATTTACGCGAATTTCTAACTGACGGGTCATTTCAATTGAAATTGGCAACGCTTGACTAGTTTCCCACATGGAAATAGACGCTTTTGTCCATAACATACTCTACCCCATTTGCACCCAATAATAAACAAAATGACGGTTGGCAACCACTAACCGTCATTTGCCCACAATTAAAGGGATGTCAGCAATAACGCCCTTCCAAATAAACATACCAATCAGCAGGCTTGGTTGGTATGTTTGACTGCCATCAAAAACTTCATTCTATCGTTTTTTACTTTTTCCACATTTCTGTATGTATTTGAATGTTCAATGAACATTCAAATAGCATTTACTCAATACTCTTCAAAATCATCAATAGAAAGTGTCGTTACGGCGTTATTAAAAGAGTGTTTTGAGCTGGTTGCAAACGATCCCACATGCCATAGTTTTACACCTACATAATAGGACCCCGATCCAGTCCAAGGCTTGCCAGTCTTATAATCAAATAACTTTGCCGTTACTGTCGCGCTGTTTATTCTTCCTTCTTCAGTGTATGCGACCAAAGTCTCATTCAATAAATTATGTATGGAAGTCGCAATGCCCACCTCATAATAAACATCTTTGTAATCGCCAAGCCCGGTAGTCCTGACGCTTTTCTCAATGCTTTTCTCATTGTCGCCTGAACCGCCATCATCGCACCCCGCCAGAACCAATCCGAATGTCAGCGCCATTGCCAACACTCCCAAAAGCAACAGTTTTCGTTTCATAACTGTCCTCCTAAATATAAAAGAGGATTAACGCATTGAAACTACGCTTGCCTGCGTGGTATAGTGACACTGCGTTTAACGCGCCTCGGAGCCGGCTCCTTCCTGCAAGAATAAACCGGCTTTGGGGTTCCTCTTTTTTATATAATAACCGCCCATACGGGCGCGTTTCCCGTGTTATGCGCCGCCGCCGCTCGCGTCGCCGCCCGTGGCGTGTCAGAGGATGATCGCGGCGTACTATCAAATTCATATTCATTAATCCCCCGCAGACATTCAAGTCCGTGAACCCCTTCCGGCTTCCCGCCCCGTTTCGCCCCGCCAGCCGTAACTTCAGGCGCAATGTCCGTGGATCGGAATCCTCAACACCCGCCGCAATTCGTCCGTCATTGCGCCGTTGTTCTGTAGCGAGATAGCGGCGTTGCGCGATAATGGACAGGCTATGCCGGTTTCGCGCGCGTCTTTGTATTTTTTGTATAGAGAACGATTATAAGCCTTTGTAGTATGAGAACTTAGAGTAAGACAGTACGGGGGGGGGGGGGGGCATTGAAAAAGAGGCCGCAAACCG
>JAISCC010000152.1 GCA_031265845.1 Treponema sp. | reverse complement strand
CCAACCCACACACAAAACACCCCCACCCCCCCCGCCCCCCCCCCCCCCCGCCCCCCCCCCCCCCCCCCCCCCCCCCCCCGCCCCCCCCCCCCGCGCGGAACACACTCACGCCGTCATTCGCACGAGAAAGTGTGCAAGTCGGCTTGAAGATGTCCGGTATGCCGCGCCTTGTACCGTCGCGGCTTGCGCCGCCGTGAATATGGCTCATGTGAAACACTATACACCCCGTATGAAAGCGTGTCAAGGGGTTTTCATAGGTTCTCCCCCTATATTCAACGCCACGTGACATCCAATGCGTTGCGGTTCGTGTGCGGTTCACTGCGCGCGCGGCTGCAACCGCCTGGCGACGCCTATCTAACGCCTATGGCGTCTCTGAGCCTTCTCATTGTTTCTTTCGCAATGACGCGGGCTTTTTCAGCGCCTTCGGCAAGAATGGCTTCGAGCTTTTCGGCGTCCGCCATGATTTCCTCAAACCGGGTGCGCAACGGCGTCAGCGCGCGGTTCACCACGCGGAAAAGCTCTTCCTTAGCCTCGCCCCAGCCCATGCCGCCCGCGCGGTAACGCGCAGCTAAAGCCGCCTGTTCTTCAGCGTCCGCAAACAGTGTGTACAACTGGTAAATTTGCGAGGAGTCTGGGTCTTTTGGTTCGTCAACCATCTGGGAGTTGGTGACGACGCGCATGATGAGTTTGTGGAGCTGCTTTTCGCTTGAAAACAGCGGGATCGTGTTGCCGTAGCTCTTGCTCATCTTCCGCCCGTCAAGACCGGGTATCACCGCGACACGCTCTTGTATCAACGCCTGCGGTATTTTGAGCAATTCTCTTTTGTAATTGAAATTAATGGCTTGCGCAATATCCGCCGCCATTTCCACATGCTGGGTCTGATCTTGTCCGACCGGCACCACATCGGAATCAAACAGCAGAATGTCGGCGGCCATAAGCGCCGGATACGTGAAAAGCCCCATATTCACTCCCGCGTCAGGATCATCGTTCTTTTCAAGGTTTTCCTGAACAGCCGCTTTATAGGCGTGGGCGCGGTTCATCAGCCCCTTGCTTGTGAACGCCATTACAATGGTGGCAAGCTCAAATGTTTCAGGAACAGAACTCTGCCGGTAAAAGACAACCTTGTTCGGATCGAGGCCGGAGGCGAGCCAGCCCGCCGCCACCCCCAGAGCGTTTGACCGTAGTTCCGTGGGGTTTTTTACGGTGTTGAGCGCGTGATAATCCGCTATAAAATAACGGGCGTCGTATTCATCAGCCAATTTTAAAGCCGGTTGTATAGCCCCAAAATAGTTGCCGATATGCAGGGCGCCGGTGGGTTTTATGCCTGTCAATGCAATTTTCATGGGTGCAGTATAGAGAAAAATGGACGTTTTGTAAAGATATGGCGGAGCGGCCGTTGCGCGGGACTGGCCTTCGCGGCGATTACCCAGAACTGCGCGGCGTGGACTCGCGTGTGGCGCCGCCCGCAACGCCGCGCTTGACTTCCGCATACCATTTGGACGCGCCGGTAAAATGCTCGCAAAACGCGCCCAAACACACGCCGGTGACAAGCCCCGCTCCCAAAAACGGCGGCGCAATATACACGGCGCTTTTTCCAAATACAAAGAAAGACGCCAGAAAGAGTTGGCTTATGTTGGAAACCATGGCTCCCGCAACGCCAATTCCAATAAAACCGATGCGGTGGCCGCACAGTCGGCGCAGGAAAACCATTGCGACCGCTGAAAGTGTGGTCCCGGCAAGTGAGAAAAGAAAGACATAGGAAAAAAGCGTGCCGGTAACCAGCGCCTGTCCCAAAATTTTAATCAATACAAGCAGAAAAAAGTCGCCGAATCCAAACACATCCAGCGCCAGCATCAAAGGCAGATTCGCAATGCCAATCCGCATGAAAGGGAGGGGTTTTGGGATCATGTATTCAATGGAAGAGAGAAAAAGGCAGAGCGCGCCCAATAAAGCGACCGGCTTGGACGCAAGGCTACCATGCGCTTGCATCAAGTTCATCCCGGTTTTCTTCGCCGCTTTCTATGACTGTAAAAACGTTGTTCGGCAGACACGCTATCCACTGTCCGGCGGCTTCGATGTCTCCCTGGGCGACGCAGGTCTGATTGCCGCACGGGGACGACAACACCCGCACCCTGCGTCCATGAATCGCCACCACTGTGTTTCCCAGAGGACCGTGAACCGTTACAGTTTCTTCCGCGTCCAAAGGGAATATCCACGCGCCGTCCTGTCCTCGGACGCTTACCTGCGCGTTGCCGTGCGGCGTTGCGTAAACGGCGACGCCGGAAAAAACAACCGCTCCCAACGAAAGAAGCGCCACCACCACGTCCAGAGGCTTGAATAAACCCGCGATGTTTTTAGAGAAGGCGGAGAAGGCGGCGCACAGGGGGAAAGCTGGTTTTTTCACGAGTTATCAAGTTATGAACGCTGTTCGGCAATGGCTATGGCAATCTCGACTTCAGATATGCTCATACCCAGCCGATTTGCTATCAAATTGGGAGAAAAGCCCGCCTTGGATAATTCGGCAATCTGCTCAAGTATGGGCTTTTGCTCCATCGCGGCGCTATGAACCGCAGGCGGCGTTTCACCCGCATCTTTTTCGCCGCCCTCATCGCCGTTTGCAACGCCGCCGCCGGCGCGTTGTTCCTCTTTGAGCAAGGACCGAACGCTCATGTCATGTACCGGCGCCGCGCCGCCGCCGTTCTGTACCGTCTGACCTTGCGCATTGATCCGCGCTTCCACAAGCCGCTTGCGTCCAAGCTCCGCGTAGGCCTCCTCACTGGCGCGGCGTTTCGCCATTCCCTGATCGTACAGCACGATGCGTTTGTCAACATCGTCTAGCAACGCCTTAATCGTCTTGATCCTATCTTCAATGAGCGTCGCGTCTCGATCCGTCGCAACATCTATTTCAGCAATCAGCTTTGACACCTCTTCTTTGAATTCCGCCAGAATACGTTCCTGTCCGGTTCTACGTCTTATGTATGCGTTGCAGTATATAAAAAACAACGCGCATAAACCAAGACTTATAATAGAAATAATCGTACCGCTATCCATGTCACCCGCTTATATCAACATTTTTCCCTAGTTGAGGATCCCACAGTTTAGGGGCGGCGCCCTCTTCCCGCTCTTTATCACGGCGCCGCTCTTCATCTTTTCCAGAAAATTTGCGCGAATTGCGGTCATTTATCGTTCCCGCTCCTTCACTGACATTCTGGGATTCGTTTACCGCTTGAATATTCGCTTCGGTTTTTTCCTGTTTTTTGAGGTTTTGCAAGGATTGCTGTATGACCAGCCCTTCTTTTTGCACAGCCTGCGATTTCCCCACCGAGTCAATTTGAGTGAACATAACCTGCAAATCAAGTGGTTGCATTGCCTTTGTCCCTCAGTGTCCCTAATCATTCATGGACTCGAACTCTCTTTTCGCGTCTTTGTCAGGCTCTTCGTATTTAACGACGCGGATGAGATTGTCTTCCAAGACAAAAGTTGCGGCTCGATATTCGTTGCGTATATTTTCAACAACATCACGGATAACGATTCTGGCGCCCGGGTATATCTTGTTCGCAACGGAAACACGTCCCCGCGTCTTGACGGCGCTCTGTTCCTCCTGTTTTTGCTCTATTTCTTTATCAATATCCTCCAATTCGGAGACCAAACTGTTTCTCTGATCCATAAGCTCATTCAGGAGGAATTCCTTATCTTCAGGAAGGCTCTTTCTCTGGGCTTTTATGTTGATGAGCATCTGCATTTCGGCTTGTACGTTCTCAAGTTCTTTTTTATAGCGCTCCTTGTCAAGAGCCAATTGTTCAAGGGCTTCTTTTATACTGGGATCGATGCCCACTTCGCAGATCGTCTCGGTGCCGCCGCTTGAGGTGCCTATGACCTGCGCGTTAATCTCCTCGGAAGCCCTGAGCCTTCCACCTACGATGCGGGCGCGTTTTCCCTGGCACACGATCCGCTTGTAGGCGTCCACCTGCGAGTTGATGATGCCGTCAGACACCACCACCATGTCGCCCGCGTCAATAATGGCGTTTTCTATGAAACGCGCCCATATAGATTTTCCCGCCTTCACATGACCGGTCGTCTTCCCTGTTATGCCTTGGGCGACGCTGATGTTGCCTTCCGCTTCCATTTCGGCGCACTCAACGGTGCCTTTCACCTCAATATCTCCGGCCGCTTTTACAGAGAAGCCGTCTTCCACATTGCCGGTAACCACGACGTTGCCCAAGAAAATGATGTTTCCTGTCTTGAGGCACACATTGCCCTGCACCAGAAACACCGGCTCAACATTGACAACGCCATTGGCAAGCATAACCTGCCCGTTAATATCGGCGAGAATCGTCATGCCGTCTTTATCCGCGTGTACGTGATTTCCCAGCGGCAACGATATGTCAACGCCGTCTTTTGCGGGAAGAAACTCGCCCTTAACCGTTCTTCCTTTTTTCCCTTCTTCAGCGGGAATTTTTACGGCCACGGGCTGATTGTCAATTACATTCTGGATAAGTTGAATATTCTTAAAGTCAATCATGCCGGTGCGGCTTTCCCGCAGATGCATCTTGTTCGGATTTGTTTCAAATTTATACTCTATATAAGCGTTCCGTCCATTGGCTTCTTTCATCCCCTCCGCAACTAAAACCGGCGTCTTATAGACGGGATGATCCACAAAGTGTTCTATAACATCGTTTTTGATTCCGTAAACTATGTGGTTTTTATGCAAAAGGTCGACGATGATCTCTTCGGACAGATCGCAACCATGGACGCCCGCAGGCTCTACGGTTATAAAAGCTTTCATGTCGTTATCCATGACTTCAACCCGTAAGTTGCTGTCATGGCTGTAGTTGCGGTTAAAGGTTCCAACCTTTATATACACGCCTTCGGCATGTCCAACAACAGCGCACACCATATTCACGTCAATGTCTTTAATATTCCGGTCGTTGAGCGCCTGTATCGCCATCGCCTCGGTGACGGATCTGCCCGATCCGGTGGGAGGCTTCACTTTAAGCAACGCTCCGTTGGGGTTTAACATGACAAACATTTCTCCGTCACTGTTCATTGTAGCCGTTGAGACCGCTTCCTCGCCGACGCTCTCGCTATCGGCGCTGATTTTTGTCTTCCGCATCAAAGCCTTGGCGTAGGTCTTGATCTTCCACTCTTTTTTTCCAGCGCCGAAAACGCCCCCGAATCCCCGTTCGATCACTTCATACTCAATGCGGCGCACCGGAATGTTGAGTAGAGTGGACGCTTCCTCAAGGGCGGACTCCAAGGTCGGACCTTCGGTATTGACAATACGAATCGTTCTGTCAATTTCAAGCTGGTCTTTCATCAACTGTTGCAGTTTGACAAAATCTATCACGGCTGCCTCCTTTGCAAATTACAGGTTGCGGTACCTTTTTACAGCTTCGCATCTTCCTTATGAGGCTGTTCCATCAAGCGGTTCGCCGAACGGGGATCGCGTTTTGGAACAGGCTCTTATAAAAGACCTTTCCGCGCATTGGTTAATTTAGCTCTCAGGTGAACTATCGCTTTTGAGTGAAGCTGCGACACTCTGGATTCGGTGACGCTCAAAACCTGCCCAATTTCTTTAAGCGTCAATCCTTTGTAATAGTATAACACCAGTATCTTTTGCTCTTTTTCGGACAATTCTTTTATATATTCTTTAAGCACCCGTTTAGCTTCCGCTTTCTCGGAGATCACATCGGGGTTAAGACTGGAAGGAGCCTCAATACTTTCCCCAATGGAAACCTTGTCGTTCTCATCGCCGGAAAACCACACGTCGCTTAAAGAGAGCATGGTGGTTGACGTTGTTTTTGTCAAGAGCTTGAGATACTCGTCTTCTTTAAGCCCAAGCGACAACGCAATCTCCCGATCCGTCGCGACCCTGCCAAGCTGAGCCTCAAGCGCGCCTATAGCGTTCTCAATTTCCCGCGCCTTCTGCCGCACCGAACGCGGAACCCAGTCTATTGAGCGAAGCTCATCAATAATAGCGCCGCGGATACGGGTAACAGCGTAGGTTTTGAACTTAACGCCTTTTTTCATATCGAATTTATCAATGGCATCCAACAGGCCGAAAACGCCGAACCCTACGAGATCATCAAACTCCACAGTAGGAGGCATTCCCACCGCGACCCTGCCCGCCACATATTTTACCAACGGCGCGTATTGCTTGATAAAAAATTCTCGAATCTTTGTATCCTTCGTCTTGCTATACTCAATCCAAAGTTCATCTTCAGTTTTTTGCTCAAGAGGGATATTCCCCATCATCACCCTCATTTTCGTAATAAAGTTTTTATCGCATTCGCAACTTTTGCGGGATCATAATTTTTCCCTAAAGCTTCAGCCGCCTTCCTTGTCTGTTTTCGTGGAGGCGGCTCAAACAATTCCTCCTCTTTTTTCTCAACAAAAGCGTCTGTCATGTTTTCCATATCGGGCAGCTTCACGTCCTTTAACGGCATGGGAACGTTCGAAAAAAGCGTCTCCATTGCGCCGTCCGCCGCCGGTGAAGCAGCCGCCGCAGAATCCGCGCTGTCAGCGTTCGCTGTTTCGGCAAGGACGCTTTTGGCTTCCCCATCCAGCGCTCCGCTTGCAGGCGCCGCGCCAAACAGCGCATCTTCATTCGAAAGCCCGCCAACCGGCGCGGCGTCATCCACTCTGGACGCCGTTGTCGTGGGTTTCGCGAACTCCGCTCCGCCAGTCGGCGCTTGGTCCTTGATTACAGTGGAGGACGGCTCCACGCCTGAAGCGTCTTCCACAGAAATATCCACATGGGAACCAGCAGGCGGCGCATCTCCATCCGTAACATCCGGCGGTTCAATCAAAAACTGTTTCACAACCAGATGAATGCCTTCTGACAGCGCAAACCCGAACAAAGCAAAAACAAGAGCGCGAACAAGGATCAGCGGAAAACCTGCTCCTCCGATAAGCCCGATAAGGAAAGATAGGATGAAAGCTCCACCCGCAATGCTGCCGCTTGTTTTTACATGCATTTTTTCACCTCACGTACGGTTGAAAAACCGTTTCACTATAACGGCAAACCCGCCTCTCTCATGCTGGACTCCGGTTTTATCCATACGATCCACAAGATGTTGCACACAAAGCGACGCCTTGCTCTTGGGATCGATGACGGTAAAGGGTTTGGTCCTCAATACGGCTTGGGAAACCATCGAATCATCGTAAATGAATCCAAGGTACTCTATCTTGAGGTTCAAAAACTGACCGGCAATACTGATCATTCGATCCGCGACCTTTTTCGCTTCTTCGGCGCTCTTCACCCTGTTCACCACGAGTTTCAGCCCGATCTCAGCCTTGTTCATCATTTCAGTGGCGATTATCTTGGTAATGCCATAGGCATCCGTAATCGCGGTCGGCTCCGGCGTCGTAATGATGATCGCGTCATCCGCCGCAACGATGAAGTCCAGCACATTCTTGGAAACGCCCGCGCTCGTGTCAATGATGATGATATCCACATTGGAAAGGGTGGCAAGCTCATTGATGAAGTTTTCCCGCTCGTCTTCCGTAAGATTCGCAATCTTGGAAAGCCCTGACGCGCCCGCGACAATGGAAATGCCGTACTCGGTCTCTTCCAGTATCTCCTTCATGGTTTTTTGCTTGCGCATCACATGATAAAGGTTGTATTTGGGAACAAGACCGAGCATAACGTTCACATTGGCAAGCCCCAAGTCGGCGTCCATGACAACCACTTTTTTGCCAAGCCGAGCGTAGGCAATAGCCATATTTACCGAGACATTGGTTTTTCCAACGCCGCCTTTTCCACTGGTAATAGTAATGATGCGAGTCTTTTTCTGCTCCCACGTTTTAACCGGCTGGACTTTTTCTGCGGTTGCCGCCGAAGTTTCGCCTCTTTTCCTCATCAGTTCACGCAGTTTTTCCGCTTGATCTTCCATGACAATCCTCTTAACAATCCTTGTTTATATAAAGGCTTTTTCAGAACGCGCCCCTATGGAGATCTGAAAAAGCGACTATAGATGTAATTAAACCTTATTTTTCCATTGTATCCGCTCGTCCGCGTCGCAAGGGAAACGCTCCTCAATCTTCGATCTCTTAACGTGAAACCCTTCCAAATTGATGAGAAAACGCACCACAGACGCGGTTTGAATATCGCTCGGCACTTTTTGCCCGTCCGTTATATACGACGCCACCTTCCCTTTTTCCGAGATCGCGCTTATCACATTGCCTATGCGTATGGTTTCGTCTAATTTAGTGATGATCACGGAGCGGTAATTAAAAGGCTCAAACTGACGCAGAATTTCTTTTATATCGCTTGATTTTGTAGTTGCCGCAACAGCAAGATGCACCTCCGCATTGGTCCCGCATGCATCCAGAAGTTGCTTCATTTCACCCAATTTAATGGAATCACGCGGACTCTTTCCTATAGTATCGACCAAAATAAGATCAACATCATCAGAATATTGGGCTATTGTTCTTTTTAGATCATCGTAATCCTCAACATAGGAAACCGGCAGTTCCATGATGTTGCCGTACGCTTCGATTTGGGCTTTCGCTCCGATGCGGAATGCGTCGATGGTTATCATCCGCACCGAAACAGGCGGCTTGACTGAGCTTCCTATCCCGTAAATAGCCGCGAGTTTGGCGATGGTTGTGGTTTTTCCAACGCCCGTAGGTCCTACCAACACCATGATGCGGGGTTTTTTATAGATTTTCGCTTCTTTATAGACAAGGATGGTCTCGCCTATCCATTCAAGCGCCTTATCCTGCACAGCATCGTAATCGTTGAGGCTTTCAAGGGAAATTTCTTTCTTGCACCGTTCAATGATGTTTTGAATGTAGGCTTGTGAAAAATCATTCAACGCAAGCGCTTCGCGCAAACGGACGAGCGTAGAATGAGACGATTGTTCGGCGGGCGCGGACGCTCCGGCGTTGACGTTCAATTTCTCATTGATGGATTTCATCTCTTCCAGAACCTTCACCAAGGTCGGATCCTCTTTTTTCGCGGCGTTCCCCATTTCAACGAGCCGTTTTTTTTCTTCGTTAAAATCAAGCGTTTTTTTAGGCTCTGAAGAAGAAAGCATAGTGGAAGCAGGCGTTGCGACGTTCAGATTTTTTGCGTAATTGTTTGCGGTAAATCCAGTGATCTCCACTCCGTCTTTGGCAAAGAGACCAAAAACACCTCCGACGCGAATGTTTTTGTGATAGAGAATCGTCACCCTCTCACCGTATTTCGTTCTGATTTTATTGAGACATTCAGTATAATTCAACGCTTGTTCAACAAAATACTCCATTTTCCCCCTCCCCAAATCCTTTTTATTGAAATGTGCCGGCGCGTCATCTCCCCTGAACGGCGGGCGGCGATTTTCCACAATCGGGTCTCACGGCTGACCCGACAAGCTGTCTCCATGCGTAATAAACTGTCTGCCTGCTAACAAACTGCTAACACACCGTTAGCAACGCGCATCAGCGCGCGCCGCGACTATTATACCTCCTCCTATAAAGGACAATATATTATACCACATCAAGAAAAAAATCAACAGACCGTTTTTGTATATTTCTTAACGCCCTAAAAACGGATGTTTTCAAAACGCAATTTTCAAAGCACCGCTCTCAACAAGAGGCTTTTCCATTTCCATTCGACCGGACCCCGTTTCACCCGTTCGGAAAGCGTTTTTTGGACGCTGAAAAAAGCTTCATCGCCCAATTCCCGCGCAATGAACGCGCCCCAGCTTGATTTTTCCTTGTTGAACCACGCCGCCATGTCGCGTTCCGTAAGGATGCGCTCTTCTTTTTGATCAATCTGTGTGACAACGACGGAAAAACCAGCTTCCATGAAAGCGGCTTCAAGCGTTTGCGCGTTCCAAAGCAGTTCCGGTTTGTTTCCCTCAGCCGTAAAAAACGCCCGTTCCGCTTCGGCAAGTTTTCCCACTGTCTCCGGCGCATCCGGCAAAATCCCCTCCGCCTCAAGGAGGCGCCCCTCAAGGAGGCGGGAAATCTTTCCGCCAAGCGCGGGCGGGGATTGCAAAACGACGACAACGCCCGTGGAGGCAAGCAACTTGCGGCACTTCTGCGCAAATTCGGTGAAAGCCGCGCCGCAACCGCCGGTACGCCGCCACGGTTCGCGTGACAGGATGTAGTCGAACTGGTTGCAGGAGAACGCGGCTTCGGCTTCTTCCGGCGAGGGAAGTCCGCCCGCCCATATAAGCGGGCGTTCGGTCTCGTCAAGGATCGACGCATAGCCGAGCAGGGCGGACTTTGCCGCCTCGTCGCACACACACGCCGCAGACAAGCCTTCCGGCGCGCGGCGGAGCGCTTCCCACAGGAGAAGCCCGTCATCCGCATTGGCGATAAGGATGCGGCTGTGGCGCCGAATGGAACACTGTTCCAGAATACGGTCCCTGTCCCGCAGAAGCAGGTCGCTTCTGCCGCCGGAAAGCCGCTTGAACCAGCCTTCCCTGCCCTTTGACGCCGCCGACCATGTAAGCGCGTCCTCGCGCTTGTCGTCGTCGAGTATGACTGCGGCTTGAATTTCCCGCTTGCGAAGCGTGTCTTCCCGAATTTTGCCCTCGTAACCAATCGTTGACGGCGTGTAAAACGTTTTCCCCCGCAACGTTGCGGGCAGGTACTGCTGCGCAGCCCAGTGATCGCGGTAGGCGTGCGGATAGATGTAGCCTTCTCCATGACCAAAACTCTCGCTGTCGCGGCTCGCGTCCCGCAGGTGGTTTGGCGTTTCGGCGTGTTCCTTTTCAACTTCCTTCATGGCGTCAAAAAAGGCCAGCGTCGAGTTAGACTTGGGCGCGGTCGCCAGATAGAGGCAGGCGTGGGACAAAGGAAAATTGCCTTCGGGAAAGCCGATGCGATCAAAGGCTTTAGCGCAGGAAACAACCACCGAAAGGGCATGCGGATCAGCCAACCCCACGTCTTCGCTCGCCAGAATTATCATGCGCCTGAAAATGAAAGCCGGATCTTCCCCGGCTTTCACCATTTTCGCAAGCCAGTACAGCGCCGCGTCAGGGTCGCTGCCCCGTACGCTCTTGATAAACGCGCTGATAGTGTCGAAATGATAGTCGCCGTCCCGGTCGTACAGCACGACCCTGCGCTGTATGCTCTGCTCCGCAGCTTCAAGGTTCACGTAAATTTCAGCGCTTTCAGGAGGCGGCCACACGGACGGCGTGGTCTCAACGGCAAGCTCAAGCGCGTTGAGGAGACTCCGGGCGTCCCCGCCCGCCACTTCCACAAGGTGATCCAACGCGCCTTGTTCAAACGCCACCCGCCACGCGCCGTAACCGCGCTCTTTGTCTGCGATGGTGCGCCGCGCCGTTTCAAAAAGCCCCTCCTTGTCAAGGGATTTAAGCTGGAAAATGCGGCTCCGGCTTACCAGAGCGCGGTTCACCTCGAAAAATGGATTTTCAGTGGTCGCGCCGATAAGAATGATGACGCCATTTTCCACCCAGGGGAGGAGCGCGTCCTGCTGCGCCTTGTTCCACCGGTGAACCTCGTCCACAAAAAGAATCGTCCGCGTACCGTAGAGGTTCCTGCGTTCGGTCGCTCGATCAACAGCTTCCCGCACGTCTTTGATGCCGGCAAGCACCGCGTTGAGGCTTTCAAACGTGGATTTTGTGGTGTTGGCGATGACTCGGGCGAGGCTGGTCTTGCCGGTTCCCGGAGGACCGTAAAAGATAAGCGAGGAAATTCTATCCGCCTGAATAGCGCGGCGCAAAAGCCGCCCCTGCCCCACAATATGATCCTGTCCGATGATGTCATCCAACATGCGGGGGCGCATACGGTCGGCAAGGGGTCCTGCGGCGTGATTGGCCGCGCTGAAAAGCTCGTTCAGCGAGGCGCCTCAGTCTTCGGCGTTCCAGACATCGTTTCTGTATGACCAGAGTCCGTGTTGCATGGTGGAAGCGAAAAGCGTGTTGTCTCGCGCCTGATACAGGGAGGTTGCAACGCGCAATTCTATAGTAGACCCATACCTGTCGGCGTTTGATATGGTGGAAACATCGAAAGCTCCAGGCCTTCCCAAACCAAGCGAATTGGGGTCTAAAGACCCGTTGTTAAGCAGAATTTCCCTGTAGCCGTTCACCGTTGAATAACTTTGGGACTGAATGCCTACAAGCAGGAGAGATGGCGTAGGATTATCCGCATCATCGCGCCATATTCCCATTGCGCCCGAAAACGCGACGTTCTTGCTTTCCTCCTTAAAACCAGAGGAGTCGCCATAAAAAAGGCTGCCGTTCCTGCCGCCCTGCTCCCTGCTGACCGCCACGATGGCATCACCGACAGCAAGCATCCCGACAATGGGTTTGCCGGCGGTTCCGTCAACTGGCTCATCAGACAATGTTGTTCCATCAAAGGTATAAATGCCTTTATTAACAACCGCTACATAATATGTTTTATCCAAGTATGCCGCGCCCGTCACTATATTTTCTTTTGAAAGACCTGACAGCAGGGGAGAAAAGTCGTTCTCGCCTGCTTTATAGAAAAACAACCCATTTTCAGTTGAGGCGAATATGTATCCTTCATCGCCTTCTCCCCTCGCCCCGCGTATGGTCTGTATGACGCCGCTCGCGGCAAAAGCAATCGGCGTTCCCCACTCCGCGTCAGTGACATTCCTGTAATACACTTCCACCTTGTCAAAGGGAACTCCGGCAAGCGCATAGAGATGGCTCCCGTCAGTCGCAAGCTCCATAACGCTTTTCCCATCAGGCGAAGACACGCCGCCCCACTTGCTGTTTTCGTAAGAATGAATGGTCTTTCCAAACCGGCTCGCAACGTACATGGCGGCGTCTAATTCGACCATATTCGTGGGATTGCCCTTGACTCTCGGCTCCTTTGGCTCCACTTCCTGAGAAATCGCGTGAAATATCGGATACTGATCGCAGGAAAAAAATAAAAAAGCCACAAGAAGGCCTAACATAACTCTGATTTTCATATTTCATACACCCTATATATTTTGTTCCGCCAGCATCCTAAAAATGGAAACGCGCCGATAACGACACTTCAAGAAAGTGCCCGGTCATGTTTTTTCTGGGTTCGTTTGTCCATTGAGGAATAATCAGCCATCCCACATTCAGACCGAAAGACCAGTCTGGGTTGAGACGGAAAAAACCGGCGGCCACAGGCTTCAGAAACAAGCCGAAATAATCGGTTTCAAGGTACTTCTGGGTGACTCCGCCAACCGTAAGGGAGAGGGGAATTTCAAACCTCGCATTTTTAATGGAGAAGGTGAATTGATACCCCCCGCGTACGCCGAAAGGAACGATGTACAGCATATTCTCGCCAATAGTTCCCGCAAACGCGCCGCCAGCTTCACCGCCCACAAAAAAACGCGGGCCGAGAAAGTAATTGTATGACAAATAGCCCCCTCCGCCTACATTCACATTCGTACCGTTTGGCGCAATTCCGTCGCTGTTGGTGTAAAAAAGGGGAAAGAGGGCTCCCAATGTAAAGGAAAACGTCTGCTCGCCGCTTGAATACAAAGACGGCGTCACGCCTTCATACTCATCGAACGGAATTTCCCCTTCGGCCTCTTCGTCCGATTCTTCTTCCTGGGCATATACGGTTATGCCGGAAAAAAACAACAAACAACATAAAAACAAAAAGGCTTGAGCCTTCCTCATTGATCAACTCCTGTAAAAGCTATACCATGACAACAAATAATGGTTTGCAATAGTTACGGACGCTTATAAAAGGTGAAGCGCCCTTACCGCAAAGGTGAAATTAAAGTATACTATAAAAAGATGAAAATTGCTAGACCGATACAGAAACCCATTGTCATTATCCTTATGAAGCGGGTCGCGTTCTTTTTTTTCGTGATGTGCCTTCTCTTGATTCTACTCTATATTTTAGGCAACACCCAGAATTTTATGGACAAAACAGGACGAATGACACTCGGTTTAATGTCCGCAGCCGGCATTTGCCTTGCGTTTTCATCGACGATTGGCATTTTTTGTACGTTGCTGATGTTCTTTTCAGGCAGATTCCGCTATATCGGAGGCATTGTCATCTATGCGTCGCTGCTTCTTTTCGGCGTCATCGCGGCGGTTCTTTCATCATCCATTCTGATTTTGGCGGATGGATACGGATTATGAGGACACGAACGGCGCGAGCTTTCGCTTTGACAGCGCTGAGTCAACCTGACTTTGCGGATCAACTTTTCTCACTTTTCGCTTTACAACGCGCTATTCTGTGATATACTTTTTATATGAAGATCAACAAGAAACCTTTCGGAACGCTTTCCAATGGAAAGAAGATCGAGCTTTATACGCTGTCGGCCGGAGAGCTTGCGCTGTCTGTCAGTACGCTGGGCGCGACGCTCACGTCCCTGTACGCGCCGTCACGAAAAACCGGCGTCGAAGACATCCTCCTCGGCTACTCAACATTGGGCGGTTACGCCGCTGACCCGGTGTTTTTCGGCGTTACCGTCGGGCGTTTCGCAAACCGCATTGGCGGCGCCCGATTCACAATTAACGACAAGACCTATACTCTGTTCAAAAATGATGGGGAAAACTGCCTCCACGCGGGGCTAAAAAACTTCAGCAGGCAGGTCTGGAGCGCGGAACAGTACCAAGATAAGAATGGGGTGTACGTACGGTTTGAGCTGAAAAGCCCGGACAACGACGAAGGGTTTCCCGGAACCCTCAAAGCCGCGGTGAGCTACGGCCTCACCAAGTCAAACGAGATGGCGGCCATCTACGAAGCCACAGTTGACGCTCCATGTCCGGTAAACCTCACCAACCACGCCTACTTCAACCTTGCGGGCGAAGGGCGCGGCGACGCGCTTTCCCATGAGGTGATCATCCACGCGTCCGAATATCTTCCGGTTGATGAACACAGCGTCCCAACCGGCGAGCTGGCGAAAGTGGACCTCACGCCCTTTGATTTCAGGCTGTGGAAGCCAATCGGCATGGACATAGACAAGACGGCGCCTGCCGCAGGCTATGATCACTGCTACGTGATAGACGGCGCCCTCGGCGGCGGCCCGGGTAAACTGCGCCCCGCAGTCGAGGTGTTTGAGCGCTCGTCCGGCAGAATCATGCGCGTATTCACGACCCAGCCCGGCGTCCAGTTCTATTCCGGCAACTACCTGCATAACATAGCGGGAAAAAACGGCTCCGTATACAATAAACACGCGGGATTCTGCCTTGAGACCCAGCATTTTCCGGATTCGCCGAACAAGCCCCAGTTCCCCTCGTGCATCTACGGCCCGGATAGGGGTTATGCGGAAAAAGCGGTGTTCAAGTTTGACTGGTAGCGCGGTTGCTACGCCGACGGCATGGATGTCAACAAGGAGTACGCCTGCCGCGTTGTTTCAACGGCGAGAAGCTCATCGCGCAAGCGTCTGTCTCTGAAGCGGTTGCTGAAAAAAGACAGAGTTTGCAAATAGTAGGTGTGCTGATTGTAACACGCCGCAATCATAAACAGGAGCCGCACCGGTTCATCGTCCAGCGCCTGAAAATCAATAATGCCGACGCGGCTTATGCCCACGGAAACCACCAAATCCGTCACTGAGGCAAGCCGTACATGCGGAATGGCGATGCCTTTTCCTATGGCGGTGCTCATAAGGTCTTCGCGCTTTAATATTTCGGACGCCAACTCCTGGCGGTTTTTCACCTGCGGGGCGAGCGCGAGGTTGTCCGCAAGCGCGGAAAGCGCGTCCCGCTTGGTTGAATAATCAAGAAAAATAATGCGGTCAGGAGAAATAATGGTCTCAACATGCACCGCAACCGGCTTTGGCGGCTTGGCGGAAAGCCGGTCGTTGACCCACTGCTCTATATCAATGCGTTTGAACCGCCATATCGCGCCGATCTTTCCCGCCGGAATCTCGCCTTTCTGCGCCCAATCGTACACCGTGCGTTCCGAAACCCGCAAGTACTTCGCCACTTCTTCTATGGTTAGTATATCTCCATCCGTCATTACAGCCTCTTGCGGATATCATACACTAAAACGCACGGGATGTCAAGGAATGCTGGGCAATGCCATTGCATCCCGCCCCGCGCCGCCCTACCCCGCTCATCGCGAAAGGCGCATCCTCGCGCTTTCGGCGTGACCTGCAAGCCCCTCTGCGCGGGCGATGGTCCCGGCGGCTCTCACGACTGGCGCATAGCCCGCGCCTTCGGTACAACGCAGGGTGGTGACGATCTTGAGGAAATGTCGCGCGGAAAGGCCGCCGGTGAAGCGGGCGCATCCTGATGTCGGCAACGTGTGGTTTGTGCCGACGCTGTAGTCGCCGAGCGCTTCGGCGGCTTTTTCGCCGATAAAGAGCGCCCCGTAGTTTTTCAGGCGCGGGAGGAGGCGCTCATTCGCTTCATCGCCGCATTGCAATTCCAGATGTTCGGGCGCGATGGCGTTCGCTATATGCGCCGCCTCGTCTTCATCCGCGTAGGTGATGATGAGTCCTCCGGCATCAAGCGACGCCCGCGCTGTCTCCACAGCGCTTGACGCGGCGAGCCGCTCTTCAACCGCCTGCATGATGCGCCCGGCTAAAGCCGCGTCCGGTGCGAGGACGCGAGCGCGGGCATCCGGATCGTGTTCAGCCTGGGCGATCATGTCCGCCGCGATGATGTCCGGGTCTGCGTCCCGTCCGGCGATGACAAGCACGTCCGTGGGACCCGCTACAAAGTCAACGCCGATTTCCCCAAACAGGAGCCGCTTGGCGACAGCCACATACTTGTTGCCGGGACCCGCGATTACATCGGCGCGGGGAATGGTTCCGGTTCCAAAGGCAAACGCGGCTATCGCCTGCGCTCCGCCTATGGCAAACGCCCGAACGCCTGCGGCGCGGACGCCGCTCGCAATGCGGACGCCGCTCGCAATGCGGACAGCCGCCAGAATCCTCCAGTCCGGCAAGCCGCCTCCGTCCTGAACGGGCGGCGACGCGACGAACACCTCTTCCACGCCGGCGACAAGCGCCGGAACAACGCCCATCAAGACCGAAGAGATCAGCGGGAACCGTCCCGCCGGCGCGTAAATCGCGGCTTTCTGCACAGGGATCACCCGCTGTCCGGCAATCACACCGGGCGCAACCTCACATTCAAAATTGAAAAACTGCTTTCTCTGCTCAACGGCGAACCGGTGGATGTTGTCCCTCGCCATTTCCAGCGCAACCGCCAATGCAAGATCGGTTTCACGGAGCCGCTCAAACGCCGCATCCATCGCATCGCCGGGAACTTCGAACCGTTCGGGAGAAACGCGGTCAAATTGAGCCGTAAATTCTCGCGCCGCCGCGTCCCCCCGCTCGCGCACCTCGTCAATGATGCGCCGCACAGCGCGTTCTACATCGCGCTCGCCCCCGGCGCTGACCGTCCGGCTCTTCCAATAGGCGTCAAATTCGCCGCCCGTGATTGCTATCATACCACCTCCTGTGCGCATACCGCCAAAAACGCATCCATATCAGCATCGGTTCCAATACTGACGCGGACAAAATCCTTAATGCGCGAAGCGCTGCGTGAATCGCCGCTCCCCATGTTGAAATGGCGAACCAGTATGCCCGCTTCACGCAACGCTGTAAAGAATTCGGCGCCGGTCAACGCCGGATGCCGTACAAATAGAAAATTGGCGCGTGAAGGCAACGCCGTATAACCTTTTTCAACAAGGGCTGCGGCTGTCCGCTCCCGCGTCGCAATGATTTTGCGCGTTGTCTCCTCGTAGTAGGCGCCGTCCCGCACCGCGGCGGCGGCGCCTGCAAGGGCAAGGCGGTCAACCGGATAGGAATTGAAGGAGTCACGGATACGGCATAGCCCTTCGACAAGCTCCTCACTGCCAACCGCAAAGCCTGCCCGCAAACCGGCGAGGGACGCGGACTTTGAGAAGGTACGAACCACAAGCAGATTCGAGTGGTCGTTTATGCTGTCTATGACGGAGAGAGGCAAGGCGGCGTCCGCGCCGCTTGCGCAACAAGCGAAGTCAACGTACGCCTCGTCAACAATGACGACCGCGTTCCGCTCCGCGTGATAACGCGCAATGGCGAGAACGTGTTCCCTGGGCATAGCCATGCCGGTTGGGGCGTTGGGGTTTGGAAACACAACGCCGCCGCACGGCGTGAGAAAGCCGGTGTGGTCAATGGAAAAGTCGTCTTGCAGGCGCGGACATTCATAGGGAACGCCCCACAGCCGCGCATAGACCGGATAAAAGCTGTACGTAATGTCCGGAAACAGCGCCGCCGCATTGTGGCGCGACGCAACGCCGTCTGCAACGCCTGCGGCGACCGATCCCGTTTCAAAAAAAGCGGCGAACGCGAACGCGAGTATCTCGTCAGAGCCATTGCCTGCAAACACCTGCTCCGGCTTCACATCCCAGCGTTCCGCGACCGCCTCCCGCAATTCCCGGCACGCGGGGTCCGGGTAGAGCCGCAACCGCTCCCCGCAACCGCCTGCGGCGCGGGCAATCGCCTCCGTCACCCTGGGCGAGGGTGGGTAAGGATTTTCATTTGTGTTAAGTTTGATGTACGCCCTATTCTGCGGTTGCTCTCCGGGTATGTATGGGGAAAGCTCTCGCGTCCTTGAATTCCAAAATCTGCTCATGGGGTATTTTACTTGAATACGCGGGTTTTTGTATAGTCGGCGGCAGTTTTGCGCGTGGGAGAAGTTTCTACAAACGCCCCCCGCGCTCACGCGCCTCACCCAACCTTGAAGCGCGACACCTCCCTCATCAGCGCCGCTATCCGCTCCTTGTTCTCCACGGCTATGCCATTCACTTGGCTCACCGCTCCGTTTATTTGCTCCGCTCCACCGGCCATCTCCGCCATTCCGTTCCCTATCTCCTCGGTGATATGCTCCAGCGCCTTGCTCTCCTCTATCACCTCACAGCCTCCTTCCAGCATACGATCAGCGCTTTGCTTCACCTCCAAGGTGATCTCGTTCAGGCTCCCTATAGACTCAAGGATAGCCTTATTCCCCGCGCCTTGCTCTTCCATGGCCTTGCGGACGCCGGACTCCTGATCTGTCACCGTTTGCACCCCTTCGCTTATGGCCTCAAAGTGCAGCAAAACCTCGTTCGTTGACTTCGTGATCTTATCAATGGAGTCTTTTATCTTCTTCAAAACATCGCTTATGGTCTTCGATTGCTTGCCGGAGGACTCCGCCAGCTTGCGTATCTCCCCTGCAACCACGGCAAAACCTTTTCCCGATTCCCCTGCGTGGGCCGCCTCTATCGCGGCGTTCATGGACAGGATGTTTGTCTGGCTGGCGATGTTCTCCATCACCGCGTTTATCTCCAACAAGCCCGCCGACTCCCGGGATATCTCTTGAATATTGGTCGAGACCTCCGACAAACCGGCGCGCCCTACTTCGGAAGCATGGGAGAGCTTGCTCACGTTGGACTCGTTCTTCACCAGGCTTTGGGTTACGCTCTGGATATTCTCCAACATCTCTTCCACGCATGAGGAGGACTCGCTTACGCACTCGGACTGCTTTTGTATCTGGTCGTTTATGGCGCAGATATGGTCGACTATCTGCTCCATAATGGCGCCCGCGCTTTTGACGCCGCTGTCTTGCTTGCCGACCTGATCCTTGACGCTCTGGATGGACGCGGCGATCTCGTTGACGGCGGTCGCGGTCTTCTCCATGTTTGCGGCGAGATCACCGCCGGTACACGACAGCGCGTCCGCTTCTTTTCGTATGGACAGCGCGAGACCCTTTATTTTGTCCACCGTGAAGTTCACATAGCGGGACAGATCGCCCATTTCGTCTTGTGAGGAAACGGGAATCTCTTTGGTCAGGTCTCCCTCGGCAATGTCTTTGAGCGCCGCCATGGTGTGGGCGATGGGGCGGCTTATGGAGCGCGCCGTGAAAACCACCCCCACAGACATGAGGAGCATGGTCAGAACGCCGATGGCAAGGCATACGCCGAGCATCCGGTACACCGGCGCCATGACCGCGCTCCGCGAGACCCCCACAACCAATGTCCATGGATTAGGAAAGTGTCCAATCATAAACGGTACGGAATAATACTGGATGACCGCATCCGACTGGATGACCGCATCCGATTGAGGCGGGCGGTATGAGAAGGCGGCGGCGGTTCCGGTTGTTACCGCATCAACCATCGTATTGAGGAAGGGTCCGAAGGTGTCCGCTTCCGTCTCCCGCATGTTCTTCCCAAGCCGCTCCGGGTCGCTATGGGCGGCGACAATGCCATTGTTGCTGAACAACATCGCATGTCCGTCGCCGAAGGGTTTGATCGCCTTCACCATAGCCTGTATCTCCAGCACTTTAACCGTTACCCCGGCATACCCCACAATCTCATCCTTATTTCTCACCGGAGCGATGGCAATTGCGGTCAAGTCCTTTCGCCCTGTCAGCGGGTCTATATATTCCGCAGGGTCAAGAAGATATTCGGTGGCGATATTCAGCGACAAGACCGCATCCCAGTCGAAAGATATTATAGCCACCAGTTGCGGCGCGCCGCGAAGGTACCAGCTTGATATAAAGCGTCCGCTTTCATCCGTGCCGGGGGTGTTGGCGAATTCCGCGTCCATGCCGTCAAGGGCGTTCGGCGCCCAGTTGGCCCACACATCGTTCGCTTCAGAATGGGCGATGACCACCTGCTTCAACATCAAATTGAAATACTCCCTTCGCTCCATAACGGGTATTTCTTGATAGCCTTCCATGATATAGGCGAGGGTTCTTGTCGCGCCCATGTACTCCTCAAACCACTTCCCTATTTTCTCGCCGCCCTCTCTGGCAATGCCTGTCGCCTGCTCCTCCGCCAGACGGCTGATTTCCCGCTGGGAAATGCCTACGGTAACGCCAGTTAGAATGCCGATGCCGATAATGTTAAACACGCTGATGACAACCACCAGTTTGACGCCGATTTTCATACTTCACTCCTTACTGTATATTCCTTAATAGCGAAGAATTGGAGGAGCGTTTTACCCGCATGCGGTGTAAAACCTCGTTGGCGGCGTTGAAAAAGAGAGGCGGGCGTTTTTTCAGCGCCGACGCCCAAGTCTGGCTCAGGACTGCCTTGGGGGGGGGGGGGGCAATCGCTCCGGCGTGGCGGGACAGATCGCGGGATTTGCTCACTTTTTTACCAACACTCCTTTCAACACTTTTTAAGGAAAGTATATACGGCATTATATCGCGTGTCAAGAGGACGCGCACAAAAAACAGCGCGGCTCTTTGCAACACCACCGCGCCGCTCACGCGCCTCACTCGACCGTGAAGCGCGACGCCTCTCCCATAAGCCCCGCTATCCGCTCCTTGTTCTCCACGGCTATGCCATTCACTTGGCTCACCGCCCGCGTGGACTCCCTCACCTCTCCGGTCAACTCGCGCAAGCTCCCCACAGCCTCCAATACGCTCTTGCTCCACTCCCCCGCTTATCGCCTCGAACTCTTCTGGCAAAGACTAACCTCTAGGGGCTAGAGTCTAAACTCTAGCGGTGAAGGCCGCCCTTTCACGATCCATCTTCGGATTAGGCTTTGAAGCGCGAGGCTTCATTCATAAGCCGCTCCATCCGCTGACTAACCGCCGTGTCTATCCGCCCCGCTCCACTAGCCATCTCCCGCCTTCCGTTCTCACCGCCCCTTCCACGGTCGCGCCGCCCGGAATAACGCCGCAGTGTCATTCCACTTTGAATTTTGCAACCTCTTTGACCAGCACGTCGATGTTTTCCTTGTTCAGTACGCTGATCTCATTCACACGGTTTACCGCCACATTGATCTGATCCGCCCCTGTGGCCATCTCGTTCATCCCGCCGGTAATCTCTTGGGTTGTCATCTCCAGATTCCGGCTCTCATGGATAACCTGTTTGCTCCCCTCCAGCATTTCCGCAGAACCGCCTTTGACCATCTGGGTCGCTTCGTTCAACTTGCCGATAGCCTCCAAAATTTGTTTGCTCCCCGCCCCCTGCTCCTCCATGGCAGCGCGGATATTCTCTTCCTGCTCCGAAACGATCTTCACCCCGCTGTCTATGGCCTCAAACTTCTTGAGTACGCTGTCAGTGGACTTGCTTATCTTGTCGATGGAGTCCTTGATCTTTTTCAGCGCCGCAGAAATAGTCTTGGATTGGCCCCCGGAACTCTCCGCCAGTTTCCGTATCTCGTCGGCAACTACGGCGAAACCTTTCCCCACTTCCCCGGCGTGGGCCGCTTCTATGGCGGCGTTCATGGACAGCAGGTTGGTTTGGCTGGCGATGTTTTCCATCACCGCGTTGATCTCCATGAGTCCATCGGACTCCCTGGCGATTTCCTGGATGTCTGCGGCCACCTCCTGTAGGCCCGAACGCCCCACTTCGGAGGACTCTATCAGATCTTTGACGTTGCCGGTGTTTTTAACCAAAGTTTGGGTAACAGACTGGATGTTGGCGAGCATTTCCTCAATGGACGAGGAGGACTGGGCGACGCTGGCGCTCTGGCGGTCCACATGGCCGGAGAGTTTGTCGATGTTGACGCTCATCTGTTCCATGGTGGCGTTGGTTTCGGCAACGCTGGCGGACTGGTTGAGCATCCGTCCTTTGATGCTCTGGATATTGGCGGTTATCTCGTTGACGGCCGCGGCGGTTTCGGTCATGTTGTTCGCCAATTCAGCGCCAATGTCAAAGAGGGTGGCGGACTCATTTTTGATGATGATGACAAGCCGTTTGATTTTTTCCAGCGTTGCGTTGAAGTAGCGGGCGAGGTCGCCAATTTCGTCTTTCCCATGGAAATCAACGGTTTTGGTGAGATCGCCCTCGCCTTCGGATATGTCCTTGAGGGTAAGAGCCATGTTGACAATAGGTTTGGCAATCCTGATAGACACTATGAAGATAATCAGGGCCGTAAGGATAACCACCACTACCGCTATAATGATGGTAAAGAGGGTCAGTTGGTTCACCTGTGCCAGAATTACATGGTCTTCGGTGCCCAACATCAATGTCCAGCTTGTCTTGGTTTCACCGATGGTAAAGGGGAAGAGGATTATTTCCAATTCCGCGCCGAGAACGTCCGAATAATCCCTAAACCGGCGTTTTTCTCCGTTTAGCACCGCTCTCTGCGCCGCGTCGGTGTCGGCGCTGAAGAGGGTCCTTTGCGCGTCGCTGAGAAGCCGTCCCACCTGATTGGGGGCGCCGCTGGCAACAATGGTTCCGTTGCGGGAGTAGACCGTCATGGCGGCTATCTCATGGTGTTCCTGAACAGTCGCGTCCACTACGGGCTGGGTCTCCGCGGTGTCCACGTTTACCCCAACGCGACCTACCACTTCGCCTGTCCGTCGGTGGATTATCGGCGCGCTGATATTGACCGTAAAGGTATTCCTGCCGGCTACGGTGTGTGGCACGGGATCATCAATTATCTCTCCGTGCCCGTTAGCCCCTGTGAGAAGGTACATTATCGCCGGTATGTCGTTGTAGGTCAGGTGTTCAATCCGCCCAGACTGACGGGTATACCAGTCCGCGTATTGTCCTGTTTCGGTATTGCCGGGGGTTCCTGCAAAGGAAGCGTCCCAGCCATAATCTATGGTGTTGGGCTTAAACACGGCGTACACGGCTATGATCTGTTCTTCAGACTCCAGAACCGAATGTAAGAGCTGGTCAAAGCGGTTACGCTGTCGCCCTGCTTCGGTCTGGTCATAATCGGCCATCATATCCGACAGGGTATCCACGACTCGCAGATACCCTTCATAACGCTTCTGGATAAAGGCGGCTTCCTGCGCGGCGAGGCGTTCCTGACTTTCCAGCGCGGCGGCCATCTGCATTGAGGAAGCGCGGGTGAGCAGAATGACGGACAAGGAAATCCCCGAGACCATGATAATCGCGATAACAATAAGACTCAAACGATACTGTAACTTCATAAACACTCCTTTTTATATAGCTGGCGGAGTCTATGATTAACTCCAGCCTTGCATTCATCACCCTTCGGGTGTTCCAATACTTCACAATGGGCGTTATCCGAAAGGGATCGCCGCTGACCCCGACAGGACGGTTACGCTTGCAAGCAAGCGGAACCTACTCATTATCCGACACGCCACACACCCCGATGTCTGACGCCAACCGCCTGCAAACCTCGCGCCTCTGACACCGCCGCCCATCTTTGCTCATTACTCATTGCTCTTTCCCGCCCTAGGCTAGGACGCTTTTCCGTCCTACACTTTATAAATAGCTAGAGTCCCGCACTGTTTGATTAGGAAAGGTTCGCGCGAATAGTGTTCTTAGTATATATATTGTTGATCGGGGGGGGGGGGGGGTACTTTGGCGCGTGTCCACCGACAGAATTACACTGCACTTTTTACCATTACTCCTTTGACTACTTTTGAAAGAAAGTATATACGCTATTACGCCGCTTGTCAAGTGATATTATACAAAAAACACCCGCAGGGTGTCTGACACCACACAACGGGCAGGGTTTAGCGGAAACCGACACTCACGCAACGGACGGGTTTGGGGGGTGGCGGAAGACCGCGCTTGCGCAGGCTGGAGACAGGGGGGCGCACCACAAGGTTTACCGTGTGCCGACCTCCGTTTAGGGAAAGACGCGCCCCCCTCATACTATGCTGGAAGTGGTTAGTGATTAGTGATTAGTGTCAGAGGTGTCAGACACCGCGGAGGTTCCGCTTGTTTACAAGCGTAACCGTCAAGTCAGTGGAAGCGGCACTACCTTTCGGACAACAACCATTGTGAAGTATTTAAACACCCGAAGGGCGCTCACTCAACCTTGAACCGCGAAACTTCCTGTATAAGCCGCGCTATCTGCTTCTTGTTCTCCTCGCTTATGTCATTCACCCGATTAACCGCCGTGTCTATCTGATCGGCGCCACTTGCCATTTCCTGCATCCCGTTCCCTATCTCCGAGGTGATATGCTCAAGAACCTTGCTCTCCTCTATCACTTCTTGGCTGCCGCCAAGCATCTCCGTAGCGCTCCGCTTCACCTGGCCGGTGATCTCGTTCAAACTGCCTATGGACTCAAGCACCACCTTACTCCCTGTGCCCTGCTCCTCCATGGAGCTCCGAATGTTCCGCTCTTGGTCCGTTACCGTCCGCACACCTTGGCTTATGTCCTCAAAGTGCAACAACACCTCGTTTGTTGACTTCGTTATCTTGTCTATGGAGTCTTTTATCTTCTTCAAGACCGCGCTTATAGTCTTTGACTGCTCCGAAGAAGACTCCGCCAGCTTGCGTATCTCGTCAGCGACAACCGCGAAACCCTTGCCCGCTTCCCCAGCGTGCGCCGCCTCTATCGCCGCGTTCATGGAAAGCAGGTTCGTCTGACTCGCGATGTTCTCCATCACCCCGTTGATCTCAAGCAAGCCCTCAGACTCCCGCGCTATCTCTTGAATATCCATCGAGACTTCCTCCAAACCGGTGCGCCCGACTTCAGAGGCGTGTGAGAGCTTGGTAACATTGGTTTCGTTCTTGATAAGGTTTTGGGTTACGCTCTGGATATTCGCCAACATCTGCTCTATAGCCGAAGAGGATTCGGTAACGTACTGGGACTGTTTCTGTATCTGGTCGTTTATAGCGCCGATATGGTTGACGACCTGTCCCATAACAGCGCCAGAGCCTTTGACACTTGCCTGTTGCTTGCCGGTTTGAGCCTTGACGCTTTGAATGGTCGCGGTGATTTCGTTGACCGAGGCGGCGGTCTCGTTCATGTTCACCGCGAGGTCTGAGCCGGTTTGCGAGAGGGAGAGGGCTTCCTTCCGTATGGCTGCGACGAGGTTCTTTATCTCATCCACCGTGAAGTTTAAGTAATGGGCAAGGTCGCCCAGTTCGTCCTTGGAATTGACCGTGATCGCCTTAGTGAGGTCTCCTTCGGCGATGTTCTTGAGCACGGTCATGGTGTAGGAAAGGGGACGGCTTATGGAACGGGCGGTAATAATCACGCCCGCCGACATAAGGAGCATGGTCAGAATACCGATGATGATGCATGCCCTGATCATCCGATAAACCGTCGCCATGATCGTATTGCGGGAGACTCCCACGACCAGGGTCCAGGGTTGCGGAACATTGCCGATAGTAAGGGGTACGGCGTAGTACTGAATGACCGTATCCGATTGCGTGGGCTGGTATGAGACGGACGCAGTGGTTCCACTTGCTACCGCAGTAACCATCGTATTGAGGAAGGGACCGAAGGTGGTGGTTTCTGTTTCCCGCATATTCTTGCCGATCTTTCCCGCGTCTGGGTGGGCGGCCACAATGCCCCCTGAGCTAAACACCATGGCAAAACCGTCGCCGAAGGGTTTAATCTCACCGGCTATATCCTGTATCTTCGACAATTCGATGCCTACTCCAGCAACGCCCCGTACCGCGCCCCCGTCCTTTATGGGTATACACAGGCTGGTTATCAGGAGGTCTCTTCCTGCCAATGGGTAGATGTAGGGATCAAGCGCCACTTCGTTGCCGGTTTGCATGGGCAGGGTGTAAAAAGCGGAGGTGTCGTAGCCTGCCAGGGGTTCCACGATAAGACCGCGGGCGCCGTTGCTCCAAACAGGGACATACCTTCCGCTTGCGTCCGTTCCGGGCGTATTGGCGTACTGGGCGTCCATGCCGTCCAGGGCGTTAGGCGCCCAATCGCTCCACACGCCGACCAACTCAGGGTGAGTCAGAATGAGCTGTTTCATCATTATATCGAAAAACCACCGCCGTTGTTCGGCTGGTATGTCTTTATAGCTTTCCATTATTTGCGCCAAGGTTCTGGACATATCCATATATTCTTCGATCCAGCCTTGTATTTTTTCACTGTTCTCTCTGGCAACGCTTTGTGCCTCTTCGTCCGCCAAGCGGATGATTTCCCGCTGGGACAAGGTTAAAGTGATACCGGCCAACAAGCCGATACCAATGATGTTAAAGATACTGATGATAGTTACCAGTTTAACACCGATTTTCATAAAATGCTCCTTGCTATATATAACTCTCTATGACACGCACGGCTCCGCCTGCGCTAACCAGACCCGCCACGGATGCGCCTGCAAACCCGATCTATGTTTGCCTGGCAAACTCAACTTGGGTTTGCCGTGCAAACCTGTCTTATGTTTTCTTGAAAAACCAGCCTTGGTTTGCCGGCGCATCCGAAGCGAGGTCACGCTCCCGCTTCCGGCACGGTTACGGTGAACTCGCTTTCTATCACGCGAGGCTCTTTCAAGCCCTTGCTCCCGTACCCGCTGAACTGGGTCTTGATCGCCACCTTCCACGCCCCGGCGTCCAGCGCCGGGACAATCCCCACCACTTTCGACGCGGTGTTCTCAGCCAGACGCCCGCTTGCCTTTACGCGCGCGCCCGCGTCTTGAGCGGATACAAAATACACCCCTATGTCAGGGTTTTTCCCGGTTATTTTGATCTTATGACCCGTTATGATGAATATCCCCCCAGGGGTGAGCGCGTCGTTCACCGATTCCGCGCTTATGTCAAGGAGTTTGCCGATGTACCCGGACACGTCAGCCATGCCTTCTATCTCAACCGCGATATGGCTGGCAAGAGCGCGGAGCGGGGCGCGGGCGCGGAACCGGAAGGTTACCGGATGCTTCCGCACGTCGCGGGCGCCGCATCCTTGAACAGCATCGTCAAACGTCCCGCCCACGTTGGGATAAATTGAGAAATAGCGGGTGTTCACGGCGAAGCCGTCGCACAGTTGATACGCCGCTTCGTCAAAGAACTGCTTCACATGATCCACCAAGTCGTCGTAATTGCCAGTGAATCCGCCCCGGATCTTGAGCGCGGCGCACACTTCCTCTATGGAAAGGGACGCCTCACTGTCCGTGCGGGCGATGTACGCGCCTTCCACGTTGGCGAGGTAGTTGGGATAGAGTTTTACCCGTATGCGGTGCAAAACTCCGCGCGCGGACTTGATGATTGCCATGACGGCCTCCTTGTTAAAGTGAAGGTATACAATGAGTTTACTCGCGCCGCCCGCAATCGCGGTACGGATCAGAGTCCGGCTCAAGTCCGCATGGGGGGGGGGGGGGCAAAGACGGTATTGCGCGTTTGACGCTTGGTTCGCTCATTTTCTACCGGCGCTCCTTCCGCCTTGCGTATGGCGGACGTGTTCCAACGTTGCGCGGCTCCGCCTGGCGCTTTGGAACAGCTTTTGCTTTTGAAGAAAAGTATATATAGCGCTTGGGCAATTGTCAAGAGATTGCGCAAGAAAACGCGCTGGTTTGCGGTTTTTTCAGAGACGCGGCAGGGAAGCGCCGCGCCGCCCGCAGACTTCGACTGCGCGGACGAAAACGTCTCTTTAGTCAGGATTTCTCAATGGGCGCGCGGTTTTCCCGCAATGCCGCTTTCCCGCCACATTTCCCTTGGGTCAGGCGCAAAAATGCCGGCTGCGGCAAATGAGGGGGTTCCTACGCCCGCTCCCTCCGTTCAGGCAGGTGGCGGCGCAATTTGAGTGTCACTTCTTCAACGTCTACGGGCTTGCCCAAATGGTCGTTCATGCCGACGGAAAGGCATTTGTCAATGTCTTCCTGAAAGACGTTTGCGGTCATCGCGATTATGGGTATATTTCTGTGAAGCTCCAGTTCAAAGGCGCGGATGCGGCGGGTCGCCTCAAAGCCGTCTATTTCCGGCATCTGCACGTCCATCAAAATGACATCGTATTTTTCCGGATTTGACCGGTACATCTCTATGGCCTGGGCACCGTTATTCGCGCAATCAATTCCCAGCTTGGTATGTTCCAAAAGCGCGATGAATATCTCCTGGTTAATCGGAACGTCCTCAGCCAGCAGAATATGGCGTCCTTCAAAACAGCCTATGGCGTCCTCTCCGATGTTGTCAGTCGGCAGGGAGCGATCCACCCCCAGATACTCGTTAATATAGTCCATAACGTCAGAAGGGAACAAGGGTTTGGACAGGAATTTATTCACCCCGGCGCTTTTCGCTTCTCCCGCTATAACGTCCCATTCCATGGCGGAAACCATGATGATCACTGAATCCTTGCCCGCATTGGTTTCTTTTATTTTGCGGCTAAGCTCGACGCCGTTCAAGCCGGGCATTTTCCAGTCAATAAAGTACAGAGAATACGCGCCGTTCTTATCTATCAAGGCGAGGGCTTCCTCTCCGCTCGAGGCGAGATCATGCGTAAAGCCGAAACTGCTGAGGATTTCTCCGAAGTATTGCAACATTTCCGGATCGTCGTCTACCGCGAGGATGCGTATGGATCGAACGTGCCGTTTCACTACGGGACGAGACTCATCAACAGGCGCTTGTCTTGCCTGGATGGTAAAGGCGAAGGTGGCTCCCTTGCCCACTTCCGACTCTATCCAAATGCGCCCGTTCATCATCTCTACAATCCGTTTTGAGATTGCCAGCCCCAGCCCTGTGCCGCCGAACCTTCGGGACGTGTCGCTTTCCGCCTGGGTGAAAGACTTAAACAGACGGGACTGCTGTTCCACGCTTACGCCGATGCCTGAATCCGCAACGGCTATTTGAATGGTGCAACTCCCCTCCCCTTTTTCTATTAGTTTCGTATCCATCCGAATGGAACCGTTTTCAGGGGTGAATTTCACCGCGTTTGACAGAAGGTTGGCGATCACCTGGGCGATGCGTTGATCGTCTCCGATGAGCATGGTTGGAATGGCTCTGTCCAGACGAACGATAAAGTTTTGGTGTTTCTGATCCACCCGGAAATTGATTACCGCGACCACTTTTTGGAGCATCCGTTCAAAGTTGAATGTTTCGGGGGAAAGCTCAAACTTGTTGGCTTCAATCTTTGACATATCTAAAATGTCGTTGATGACTCCCAGAAGATGCGTGGAAGCCTCTTCTATTTTGGAGAGGCAATAATTTTTCCGTTCAGCGTCGCCAGCGGCTTTGGCGATGGAGGTCATGCCGATAATGGCGTTCATGGGCGTGCGTATCTCGTGGCTCATGTTGGAAAGAAAATCGCTCTTGGCTCTGCTGGCGTTTTCCGCCGTTTCCTTGAGTTCCACGAGGCGCGCGTTCTGCTCCTGAATCTTTCTGAATGGAGCGGAGATAACCCCGCCGGCTACAAAAGCCGCCAGAATCCCCAACCCCATAAAGACGCATGTGGAGATGATTAAAACGGTTCTCGTCCGGGCGCTCGGACTTTCTTCCATAGGCGCCACGACAATAAGCATCCAGCCATCGGAACCTGTCAACGGCGTATAGACCCCGATACGGGGAGTCGCGTCGTAGGTGTAAACGCCCGAACCAGTCGTTCCCGCTCGCAACCCATCAAAGAAATGTACTGACGCCGGATTTTTCGCGTCAGTCACTATTTCTTCAAGAACACGCCGTTCCTCCACAAGAAACGGCCGGATATTGGCAATGATAACGCCCTCATCGTCCGTCATCAAAATATTCCCCGTCGTCCAGATTCTGAATTCGGTGATAATGTCCGAAAGGATCATGCCCGGCAGGGTCGCCACCAGAATCCATCTCCCCATAGGCGCGCAGATGCGGATAAGAATCCTGCCGTCGGCGGCTCGTTCAGTAGTGGTGATAATACGCTCTCCGGCAAAAGCCCGCCGGGCGTAAGAGCTTTGGGCGAAACTGCTGTCCGGGGCGCAGTCCCCTTCGGACGCAATCACTTCATGGTCGTTCATCACCGTAAGCGCCAGATACTTGTAGACGCCTATCTGTTCTTTCAGAACCGCTTGAAGCTCTTGATTTTCGTCAGACAAAGCGCCATCCATGGCCTCCGTCAACGCTCTGGCGGCCATGTCCGCTTCTGTTTTCCAAAGCTGCAAGTGGAGGGAGACCAAATTTCCCGCGAGATGGTTCGCCACCATCATGTCGCCTTCCATGGTGCTCATGAGATAGATGCGCTGATAGTACAGGCTTATACCCAGACTGAAAGCGGTAATCAGCGTTACGATGGAAGATATTATCAAAACTACTTTAATGCGGATGGACATAACATTCCTTTATGTTTCAGATTATACAAAAAATTGTTGAATAATGCTATAAGTGTATTTTGAATATAGTTATAGTATTTTCCCTTTTTGTCAACCAGAGTCGATGCCACGCGGCAAAAACGGTTGTTCCGTCCAAGCCCGCCCGCGCCATGATGGAATGACCGCGCTTGATTGAGGGGGGGAGGCATGGGAAGGCGGCGTGGCCGCTTGTCAAAAAATCGCGTGAGAAAAGCGTCAACCGCATGTGTCTGTAACAGAAGAATTTGTTTGTATCCCGGCGCCATGATGGTGTTGCGGGAGACGCCGACGACTACTGTCCACACCTGGGGAGCGCGTCCAATGGCGACCGGCGCGGAATAGTACTGCATGGCTGTATTCGATTACGGAGAGTGATATGAGAATGAAGCGGGAGTTCCTGGCGTCACCGCGCCCACCGCCCACGCGGGTATAAACCGCCCGGTCTCATCCGCTCCAGAGGTATTCGCATAGTCCGCGTCCATACCGTCCAAAGCATCCAAAGCGTCAGGCGTCCAGTTGACGTAGAGGCTCAACATCTCATGGTTTGCTACGAGGGCTTGCCTGATAGTCATATTGAAACATTCTCGCCGCTCGGCGGGGGGTATGCTTCTATAGCCTTCCATGACCTGCCCTAATGTTCTTGCCGTCGTCATATAATCTCCAAACCATTCGCTTGTTTTTTTCACTAACTTAAAACGCTGCATTTGGTTTGCCAATGTTTTTTCACATACAGCCTTACGCTCTTGCATCCGCAGGACGCGCTTCGCAAATAGGGAGCGGCGCTTTGCGGCGCCGCTCCCGCGCTCCGCGCCTCACTCAACCTTGAAGCGCGACACCTCGCTCATCAGCGTCTCTATTTGCTTTTTGTTATTCACGCTTATATCATCCACCAGCTTCACCGCTTGCCGTATCTGATCCGCTTCGCTGGACATCTCCCTCATGTCGCCGTTTATCTCCTTCGCTATCATCTCAAGCTCCCTGCTCTCCGTGATCACTTTGCGGCTTTTGCCTTCCATTGCCTGCGATCCCCGCGTAACCTCGCCTGTTATCTCTTGCAGGCTGTTTATCGATTCCAGTATGCTCTTGCTCCCCGCTCCCTGCTCTTCCATAGCGGCGCGGACGTTAGCCTCCTGCTCGATCACCTTCCTCACGCCGTCGTTTATCGCCTCGAACTTCAACAGCACGCCTTCAGTCGACTTCGTTATCTTGTCTATCGATCCTTTTATCCTTTTCAGCACCCCGCTTATGGTCTTCGACTGCGCGGATGAAGACTCCGCCAGCTTCCGTATCTCGCCGGCGACCACTGCGAAGCCCTTCCCAGCCTCTCCGGCATGCGCGGCCTCTATCGCCGCGTTCATCGACAGCAGGTTCGTCTGGCTCGCTATGTTCTGCATCACCGCGTTTATCTCAAGCAGCCCAGCGGACTCCCGCGCTATCTCCAGTATATCCCCGGACACTTCCGCCAAGCCCGTCCTCCCTATTTCGGACGCATCGGCGAGATTGGTTATATTTCCCTCGCTGTTCATAAGCGTCTGGGTTACGCTCTGGATGTTCGCCAGCATCTCTTCCACCGCCGAAGTCGATTGATTCACGCACTCGGTCTGCTTCTGTATTTGAATGTTTAAGCCGCCGATGTTCTTCACAACCTCTCCCATAGTCTCTCCAGCGCCTTTGACGCTCGCCTCTTGGGAGCCGCTCTGAGAGGTGACGCTTTGAATGGTCTCGGTTATCCCGTTGATAGACGCGGCTGTTCCCGCTATATGCTCCCCAAGTTCTCCGCCGGTTTCCGAAAGCGTCGTCGCCTCTCTCTTTATGGACACCACGAGGGTTTTTATCTTGTCCACCATGAAGTTCACATAGCGGGCGAGATCGCCCAACTCGTCTTGTGAGGAAACGCTGATCTTCTTGGTCAAGTCTCCTTCGGCAATGTCTTTGAGCGTCGTCATGGCGCGCGAGATGGGGCGGCTTATGGAACGCGCCATGAACACGACGCCTGCGGACATCATAAGTATAGTGAGGACGCCAATGACAAGGCAGACGCCGATCATGTGGTAAACCGGCGCTATGATGGTGTTGCGGGAGACTCCCACCACCAATGTCCACGGTTGCGGGACGCGCCCGATGAAAAACGGCATGGAATAATACTGAATGGTCGTTTTTGACTGGGACGGGCGGTACGAGAAGGATGCCGCGCTTCCTTTGGAAACCGCGTCGACCATTGTATTGAGGAAGGGTCCGAAGGTGTCGGCTTCTGATTCCCTCATGTTCACTCCAAGCCGCCGCTCGTCAGTGTGAGCGGCGACTATGCCTCCGGAACTGAACACCAGCGCGAATCCGTCGCCGAAGGGTTTAATCTCCGCTGCTATAGCCTGTATTTGTGACAATCCGAGACTCACTCCTGACAGCCCTATCACGGCGCCGGTGTCCTTGTCTTTTATGGGATCGCCCATATTGGCAATTAAAACGTCTCCGTCTTGCCTCGGATACACTGCGGGGTCAAGGATATGTTCTGATTTGAACAGCGGCGTTTGCATAACCATATCCCAGCCAAAGCCTACTATAGGATTTACCACCAATTCACCATCAATATAGTTCCACGCGGGTATAAACCGTCCGGTATCATCCGCGCCGGGGGTGTTGGCGTATTCCGCATCCATGCCGTCGAGGGTGTTCGGCGACCAATTGGTATATACGGCGATCAGAGCCGGGTTTGCGGCGAGCATCTGTTTTATCATCATGTTAAACTGCTCCCGCCGCTCCGCCGCCGGTATGGTTTTATAGCCTTCCATTATATAAGACAAGGCTCTTGCCAAGCCTATATACCCTTCAAACCAACGGCTTATCCTTTCGCCGCTTTCTCTGGCAATGCTTTTCGCCTGCGCGTCCGCAAGGCGGCTGATTTCCCGCTCCGACTGGATGACAGTGACACATGCCAGAACGCTTATGCCTATGATGTTGAAAATGCTGATGACCACCACCAGCTTGGCGCCAATTTTCATACACTACTCCTTGATTTATATGCAAATATAGAATATGCGCGAGTCCGCCTGCTTTCGGCGGCGCGGTGTCAGCGAAGACATCGCCATAGGTCTGACCTGCCGTATGTCGAAAGCCGGATATGTTCTATGCCAAAGGTTAGACGCGATTCGCGTCAGAGGTCTGCATCATCAGAATGTGGACAAGTCTATCGCTTAAACAGTCCCTATACATTGACAAAATTGTAGTTCGTTTTTCCACTGTAGCCGCGTATGTGCCGTCAGCGCAACGTATCGCACTCGATTCATATAAATCATTGTCTACAGTAGCATATTATATGCTGGTTGTCAATGTATTTTATCTGAAATACATTGAATTTTGAAGGATATGAGCTTTGTATTAGGAACTACTGATGTAGGGGTGGGGTGATAACATCATTAAATAAGCGCTTTTTTTAGCGCAATTTATTGATATTTCGCTAATAAAAGATGAAAACATCCGTTTTATCGCCGATAGTTCCTATAAGTCATCTCTGGAAACCTCGTGTTTGTTCCCAGAGACACATTACGCTTTGTCATTTTGCGACACTTTTTGCAACGAATTTTCGGTTGGCGATCCTCCGGTTTGACGTGGGAGGCGCAACTCGCGCCGCCGGGCGAAGCGCATACGTCATCCCACTTTGCAATCCTAGTTTGCCGCGCAAAACCCTTGTCCGGGCTGCAAAACGCGCAGGTTCGCAAACCGCAAGCTTCCAACCAGAGCAGTATGCGCGATAACCACTCTAAATTCTTTTGCAAAAATATGGTAGCATGGCGTCAGGCTGTTTCAAAACGCGCAGAGCGACAGTTTTTGGAACAGCCTCATGTTATGAAAGCTGTGCGCTGGTGTTATCAATCAAACCAGCCTGATAACATCAGTGCGCTGAAAAGGAGAAAGGAGTAATGAATATGTCCCGAATTGCCAATCCCGTACTTGCCGGGTTTCATGCGGATCCATCCATAATCAGGGTGGGAGAGTATTTTTACATCGCCAATTCCACATTTGAGTGGTACCCAGGAGTGGAGCTGCACCGCTCCAAAGACCTGGCTCACTGGGAATCCCTTCCCTCGCCGTTGCGGGAAAGGCGGCTGCTTGATATGGAAGGAGAACGGGCTTCCTGCGGCGTCTGGGCGCCCTGTTTAAGCTACAGCGACGGCCTTTTCTGGCTCGTGTACAGCAATGTGCGTACCTGGAACGCCGGGCCCTGGAAAGATTGTTCCAACTATCTCACCACCGCTCCATCCATCGAAGGACCCTGGTCTGACCCGGTGTTTCTCAACTGCTCCGGCTTTGACGCCTCCCTGTTCCACGATGAGGGCGGCAAAAAGTGGCTGGTGAACATGGAGTGGGACTACCGGCAAAGAGCCGATCCAGAAGGCTTCCAGTTTACGGGCATCCTGCTTCAGGAATACAACGCGGCGGAGCGAAAACTTTCCGGCCCGGTGCGAAAGATTTTCACCGGCTCCCCAATAGGTTGCGTCGAGGGGCCTCATCTGTACAAGCGCAACGGATGGTATTACCTTCTCACCGCTGAGGGCGGCACGGTGTACAACCACGCCGCCACCGTGGCCCGTTCCCGTTCCCTTGAAGGACCCTACGTCATCCATCCGCACAATCCGCTGGTCAGTTCCCGAGACAGGCCCGAACTGCGCCTGCAAAAAGCGGGGCATGCCAGTTGGTGCGAAACCGCTGATGGCCGCACCTATATGGCGTATCTTTGCGGACGGCCTCTTGTCGGCACGAAAAACTGTGTGCTTGGACGAGAAACCGCAATCGCCGAGCTGGTTTGGCACGAGGACTGGCCCTATATAAAGGGCGAAGGCGGCGAGCGGCAGAATTATCCGGCGGACAGCTTTGAACCGCTTCTGCAAAACGCCGGAACAGCTTCCCCCGCGCCCGCAGCGGAGCAGGTGTATACCTTTGACGGACCAGCCATTCACGGGGATTTTAAGACCCTGCGCGTTCCCGCGGATCCGGCGCGATATTCCCTCAGCGAGCGTCCCGGTTGCATTAGGTTGCAAGGCGGGCAGTCGCCGGTTTCCCCTTACGGACAAACCCTGCTTGCCCGGCGGCAAAAGGACTTTTCCTTTGAGGCGGAAACCTGCATAGACTTTGCGCCGCAAAGCTTTCAGGAACTGGCGGGTCTATGCTGGCGTTACGATGAACGCAACCAGTACATGCTTGCCGTAACCCATGACGAAACCCGTAGACGGACGCTTGCCGTGTTGTCCATGACAGCCGGCCGTTTTTTCCGCGAGGAAGGTCCCGCTCTGCCACAGGAGGGTTCGGTGTGGCTGGGGCTTTCGGTGCGGGAGCATAGGGGCGTCTTTCGGTATTCACTGAATGGCGAACATTTTACCGATGTGGGCAAAGACTTGGACAGCCGGACGCTTTCCGATGAATTTGACGCTTTGGGTTTTACCGGCGCCTTTGTGGGGATGTTCTGCGTAGATACCGCCTGTTACGAAGCCGCGGCGGATTTTAAGCGTTTTTTGTACCGGCCCCTGTAACATTCCGGTTGAGGCGAACCTTTGGCTTGTGAACAGCGGAGGCGGTCTTTTGGCATTGGCGGGATGCAACAATGCCTCCGGAGATTATATAATGCTATAGGCATAAAACCTGCCTCTCAACAGCAGGCGTTTTTTCTCTAGTGTTTTAAATATCTAAAGAGCGTCTGTCTGCAAAACCAGTCGTTTTGCAGACAGATGTCGCGTTATAATGTAGGCTTTAAGGTTACGCGCAAATACATATTCCCAGCGTCCGCAAGAAAGACACGCGCCTTATACCAGTGTCTTCGCAATGCGTACAATATCAGCGAACACGCCGCCTGCGGTAACCTGGGCGCCAGCTCCCGGACCCTTTATCACCATAGGCAGGGTTGCGTACCGGTCTGTCGTAATGACGACGATGTTGTCCGCGTCGGTGAGGGAGCGGAAGGGGCTGTCCTTGGCTTCAGCGCGGATGGAGATTGTCGCTGAATTGTTCTCAATGACCGCAATGTAACGGAGCGCCTTGCCTTCCGCTTCGGCGGCGACGCGGCGGCTCTCAAACCCAGCGTCCGCTTTTTCCAGTTCCTCAAAAAAGGCGTCTACATTCGCCGCGTTGAAACAAGCGGAGGGCAGTATGGGCTCAATGGAAACTGCGGAAAACTCAAGCGGCATGCCGCACTCGCGGGCAAGCGCCAGCGCCTTCCGCGCCGCGTCCATGGCGTTGAGATCGTCGCGGGGATCGGGTTCGGTGTAGCCCTTGGCTCTCGCTTCCCGCACCAAAGCGGAAAATGGCTTGCCGCCGTCAAAATTGTTGAAAATATAGCTCAAGGTGCCGGAAAGCACGGCTTCTATGCGTCTGACATGATCGCCTGAAAGAAACAGATCACGCAACGTGGAGATGACCGGCAACCCGGCGCACACCGTCGTTTCATACAAATAAGGTATGCCCCTTGTCCGCGCATAACCGGTAATTTTCTTGTAATAATCAAGGGAGCCGGAATTTGCGCGTTTATTCGGCGTAACAACGGGAATGGACGCCTTCAGAATTGCGGCGTATTTGGCGGCGACCGTATCGCTCGCGGTACAATCGCAAAACGCCGTATTCGGCAGATTCATCGCCTTCATCAGCTTGATGAATATGTCAATGTCAAAGGGGGCGCCGGCGGCCTGTTCTTCCACAGGGATATCGTCCTTCAATACGGACTTCACAACCTTGGGATCAAGTCCATCCGCGCACAGCAACATGTTCTTTGAGTCCGCGACGCCGACTATATTGACGCGAATCCTGTGTTCCGCCGCAAGCGCCTCCCGATGCATAGCCAACTGTTCGAGCAACGTGCCGCCGATAAGACCTATGCCAACCAGAAAGAGGTTGACAGAACGGGTGCCGGACAGGAAAAACGCCTCATGCACCGCGTTCAGCGCCTTGGTCTCGTCCTGTCTGGCAATGACCGCCGATATGTTCAGTTCCGAGGATCCTTGGGCGATGGCGATCACGTTGACGCCGTTGCGTCCAAGCGCGTGGAAAAATTTCCCCGAACAGCCGGACATCTTCTGCATCTGGGCGCCCACTATCGCAATAATCGCAAGATCCCGTGTCATCTCAACCGGCTCAATGGCGCCGCACTCCATCTCCCGCGCGAACTCATCCTTTATCGCCGTTTCCGCGCCTTCGGCGTCTTCGGGCAACACCGCAAAACAGATGGAATACTCGCTTGAGCTTTGGGTAATCAGGATGATGTTCACTTTTTCCCGGGCGAGCGCGCCGAAAAGACGCGCCGAAAAGCCCGTAACACCGACCATGCCCGCGCCCTGCACCCGCATCAGCGCCACTTTGTTCATGGAAGAAATGCCCCGTATGGGATACAGCCCGGCTTTCGCGTTGTTTTTTATCCATGTCCCGCTGCTATCTGGATTAAACGTGTTGAGTATGCGGATAGGGATGCCCTTTATCAACGCCGGGCGCATGGTCGGCGGATAAACGACCTTTGCGCCGAAATGGGAAAGCTCCATCGCCTCGGTGTAGGAAATCTCTTCAATTCTGAATGCGTTTTTTACCAGACGCGGATCCGCCGTGAGCATGCCGTCAACATCGGTCCATATTTCAACGGCGTCAGCATCAAGCGCCGCCGCAAAAATAGCCGCGCTTAAATCGGAGCCGCCCCGCCCAAGCGTCGTAGTGACACCGTCCCTCGTTGAGCCTATAAAACCGGTCGTCACATGCACCGCGTTGGGGCGCAATGAAAAATGCCTCTGTATATTGACAAACGTCTCTTTTTCCAGAAAATGGGCGGCGCCGAAATTCGCGTCCGTCTTCACCAGCGATCTCGCGTCAACATACGACGCGCATATATCATGCGCCGCGAAAATTTCAGTTAACAGCGACGCCGAAAGCCGCTCGCCGAAACTCATCACCATATCCAACGCTCTCGGCGACAATTCGCCAAGCGCGACAATGGCCCCCAGAACCCCTTTCAGAGCCATCCAGAGCCTGTCTATGGTGAAGAGAGCTTCGGTCAATTGTTTGTCGGACAGAAAAGCGGCGATTAATTCGTAGTGCCGCTTGCACAGCCCTTCCACCGCGAACTCATATTCCTCATCGCCGGCGCAGGCTTTCCGCGCTATATCGATCAATGCGTCGGTAACGCCCGACAAAGCGGAAACCACAACCGCCTGGGTGTCGCCGGCATGTTCCTTGTTTTTTAAAATCGCAATAATATTCCTGACAGAACCATGTGTTCCAACTGATGTGCCGCCGAACTTTATAACACGCATGGACGCAGTATAGTTGTTTTGAGAGAAAATTGCAAGTGATCGAAACATTTATGCAAGCTTTCGCGCCCTTGCCTTTTTTTCCACGTCATGGTATCATACGCTCATGTCGAACGCAGAAAAAAAGAATAGACCGCAGTCGGTGACCTTCAGTGAAACCAGCAGTTTTGACGGACTGCTCAAATTTAAGGAAACCCTGTGCATCAAAGGAAAATTCCACGGAACCATAGACGCCCAAGGCGCGCTCATTGTCGATAAGGGGGCTATTGTCGAGGCGGATCACATATTTGTAACATCGCTCACCGTATATGGACGGGTTACCGGCATGGTCAGAGCAGTCGATAAGGTTGACCTGTTTCCAGGCGCGGAAATGCGCGGGGATCTTACCACAGCCCGCTTCCGCATCGCAGACAACGTTATCTTTGAAGGACAATGCAGCATGACCGGCGTTGACAAAGAAATTGAGATATTTTCCCGTCCCATCGAAGAGATAAAAGCGGAGCTTCGGGGACAAACCCGCGAACAGGGATGAGCGAAATCGCAGCGGAGGTCGTCCGAAACCTCGCCGTGTGTTCACAAACGCTTGTTACCGCAGAGTCTTGCACCGCAGGGCTTGTGTCAAGCGCCATCGCCGCCATTCCAGGCGCGTCAAAGGTTTTCTGGGGCGGGTTCACCACCTATACAGCGGACGCGAAAACAAGCATGCTTGGCGTTGATGAAGCTGTTATTCGCCGGTTCGGGGCGGCAAGTGGGGAAACTGCGGCGGCAATGGCGGTTGGCGCGCTTAAAAACAGCGCGGCGGGCGTTTCCGCCGTAGTCACCGGTTTAGCCGGTCCAGACGGGGACGGCAGCGCGACGCCTGTCGGCGCGGTGTGGACAGCCATTGCAATCCGTGAAAAAGAAGGCGTTTCCCTTGCAAGAGCCGCGCATTTTCATTTTGAGGGAAACAGAAACGAGGTGCGGCTTCGCGCCGCAGAAACGGTTTTACAGGAAATCGCCTCTTTTTTAGACGAGCGTTGGGGTTGAGACTCCCGCTCGAAACGATTCTCCTTACGACAAAAATATAAAAACATAAAATTTGGGCGTTTTATCCCTTGACAAAAAGATATATCGGTGTAAAATGGGAATAAATAAAAGAGACTTTGTCAAAATGTGTTTGGGAAAGCCTCAAGATAGAGCGTTTTCTTTCCCCGAAAGAATAGTATGAAGTCCTTCAGCAATGAATGAAAATAATAATGAACAAACTAAATTAAGAAAGAAATATGTTTCATTCCCTAACCATATCATGGAACCGAAAGTTTTTTAGGAGGATTCTCTTTGATGAATAGTAATAATAGTATAGACCTAGAAGCGTCTATTACGGAAGAGTCGCCAGATGAAAATCTGGCGCCAGATTCACTTGGCGATGGTGAATCTTCGGATTTGGAAATAGCGGCGGACGGCTCCGAACCTGGAGGCAATTGGGGCGCCTCGGCAGAAACGGAGAAACCCGGCAGGGTAGTCGTCAGGGCAAGAGCCAAAAGATCACCGGCGGACGCAAAAGAGAGCAAAGCCGCAAATGGAGCGATTAACGGGGAGGAGCCGCAGGCTGACAACGGCGACTCGTCCCAAAGAATGGCGCGCTCTCGCCACGCCTTCACCCGAATCGCGCAGAATCGCGGCGCTGAATCTATGGCGCCCTCTCTTTCGGACGCCTCAGTTCCGCAGGGTTCGCAGCCCATACCGAAATTGCCGTCTATGCCGGATCTGTACGGCAAACCGGAGCCACGCAACGAGGACACCAGCAAACCCCGCCTGTGTATCAATGAGCTTATTAGACTCAATATGATAGATCTGCGGGATCTTGCCTCGTATTACGGCATTTCGCATGACGCCCTGGTTAATTTAAGAAAGCAAGAAGTGATTTTCACCCTTCTTAAAAGCCACACGGATCGCGGCGGAGTCATCTACGCTTACGGCTCCCTCGAAATTCTGCCGGACGGCTACGGTTTCCTCCGCAGCCCCCAGAACTCCTACTTGCCCGGACCCGACGACATCTACATAAGCCCCAGTCAGATACGGCTTTTCGCGCTTAAAACAGGCGACACGGTCTATGGTCAAATCCGCAGCCCCAAGGAGAGCGAGCGCTTCTTCGCCATGCTCCACGTTGAAACGGTAAACTACGATTCTCCAACCGTAGCCCAGAATCGCATCCCGTTCGACAATCTCACTCCGCTGTACCCAAACAAAAAGCTCGATCTGGAAACCGTCGGCGAAGACATATCCACCCGCATCATCAATCTGTTTTGTCCCATCGGCAAAGGTCAGCGCGCGCTCATCGTAGCTCCGCCCCGTACCGGCAAAACCATCATGATGCAGAAAATAGCCAACGCCATCACCTACAACCACCCGGAAGTCTATCTTATTGTGTTGCTCATCGACGAACGCCCGGAGGAAGTTACAGACATGGAGCGCACGGTACGCGCCGAGGTGATTTCCTCAACCTTTGACGAACAGTCGTCCCGGCATGTGCAGGTTACGGAAATGGCGCTTGAAAAGGCGAAACGTCTTGTGGAACACAAAAAAGACGTGGTTATCCTGCTTGACTCCATCACCCGTCTGGCGCGCGCTTACAACCAGACCGTGCCCGCGTCCGGCAAGATACTCTCCGGCGGCGTTGACTCAAACGCGCTCCACAAGCCCAAGCGATTCTTCGGAGCGGCCCGTAACATAGAGGAAGGCGGCAGCCTCACCATCATATCAACCGCGCTCATAGAAACTGGCAGCCGCATGGATGAAGTCATCTTCGAAGAGTTCAAAGGCACCGGCAATCTTGAAATCGACCTTGATCGCCGCATTTCCGACCGCCGCCTCTTCCCCGCGATTAACATCAAGAAGTCCGGCACCCGCAAGGAAGACCTCCTTCTCTCCGAGGACGAGTTGCAGAAGCTGTGGATATTGCGCAAGGTTATCAATCCTATGGATGACATCGAAATCATTGAATTGATAGTTGACAGAATGAAGAAAAGTAAGAATAATGAAGCGTTCCTCAAGTCGATGAACACAGGCGGCGCGGGAGTGGAATGAATCGCTCCGCCTTTGAGAGCGGCTCCGAAAGACGGAGCGGCGTCCAAGCGTCGCATCGTTTGTGAAGAGGCGTTATGTAAGGAATGTACGCGATTATATTTTTTTTATTTTGCGCCGACGGGCGCTATTAATAGGAGTAACTTATGCAGACAGGAATTCATCCCAAGTATGAAATGACGAAGATCACCTGCGCGTGCGGAAACGTCATTGAAACTCGCTCAACGGTTAAAACCCTCACCGTTGAAATTTGTTCGGCGTGCCATCCATTTTTTACCGGCAAACAAAAGCTGGTGGACACCGCAGGCCGCATTGAACGCTTCCGCAAAAAGTACAACATCAAGGACTAATCAATGCCGTGACACCGTTTAAAACTGCCTCTAAAAACCGTCCGGCGCACGGTTTTTAGAGATTATCAGATGAGCCGCTTTCAAAGTTTGACATTTTGAAACAGCCTCGGATTATTACTAGGATTTTGTTAGGAATGGCAGGCGGAGTGTTTGAATTTTAATCTTCAAACCGGAATGCCGCTTGATTTTTCTTTTGATGAGGTCTATTATAGAAATATGGCTCTATTTTTTTTAGAAAAATTGCAATCTTTTTTCTCACAGTTAACTGGGCGAAAATCAAAATATGAAGCCGAGAGAAAAAAACTATTAAAAATGACTGCGCGTGACATCAACCAAAGCAGGTATAAAAAGTTTTTTAAAGTGGAAACAGAAGAAGCTGAAATTGAGATGGCTAAATTTTTCCTTGATATTTACAAATCTGTTGGCAAAGCCCAAGTCTTTTTGGAAAAAGCGAGTCAAGCTTCGCAACTCAAAGCGCATATTGTCGAAAATTTTATGAACGATAAACTGTCCGGCATAGCGGAGACTCTTACGGCTGAGGCTATTGCGGAACGGGGAAAGACTATGCGTCTTGAAACGATGAGCGCCCAAATAAAGAAGGATATTGCCGTCTTGTTTGAGTCTTTCGATCCCGGCGTCACTAATTATATTGATGATTTCTACAATGTCATTCTGCGCTTAATCAACTTTGTCACCTTTAATTACTATGATTTGCTCGTAAAATTTGACAGTAATATGCCGGAAAACAACTTTGACTATCAACCGGAATTCACCAGGGCGCCTGGAGAGAAAATTTCCGGTTGCCTCAAAGATTTTATGGAAGTGGCTTACGCCATGGACATAGGTTTGGATTGGAAACGCGCAATCACGATAATCAACACATACAAGAATATGGATATCCTTTCTATTGAACAGTGGAGCAAGTTGCTTGCCAAACTCCATGACGTGCAGAATTCGAGCATTTTCCTGCTTATTGTACGTTTCATTGATAAATCTCCGGCGTGGCAGGTGAAACCAATCATTCCCAAGGAACACATTGTCGAAGAATGGCTTGAAGACAGACGTCTTGAAGCGCAGGAAGCTGTCGAAAAGATCCTCACAGTGCGGAGAGACGCGATGGTTGCGACGGTTGCAAGACAAATTTTCGGCGGCGCGGATATCGCCAAGCTGGTAAATTATACGGATGAAGCGCATGAGTCGTATCTCGCAAAAAAACTTGACGGCTATACCCATACCATTGAAATACGGTATCTCAAAGTGTTCATGCAAACTATTTTCAAGAACGAAGTGTACCCTATTGTCGATCTTTTTTTAGTCAAAGGGCAGTGGGCGAACCATCCTTTATCCCAGCAAATGTCCGAAGCCGTTCATTTAATATCGGCGATTCCCAGAAAAATCACCGCCTTTGACAAGTCTCTCTCCTCTTCCACCGAATATGGGGATAAACTCAGACTGTATGTAGCGAAATCAGAGCGCGAGAAGAGCTATATAAAATACTCCAATAATCTTTTCAGAACTATAAATAACGCGGCTCAAGACATCATCAACAGTACGGGGCAATCGCTCATCATCATTGGAAGATACATTAAGGCGTTTATTGATGACAAACAGCAAAAAAAGCACGAATTTATCTTGAATTGGAAAGAACTGGAGGCGTCGACGGAAGTCGACATTCTTACAACGCTCCAGAGCTGTTACAAAAAAATTTACGATATTATCCGGCTGCTTCAATTCTTTTCAAGCCCGCTGAAGGCTGACGTAAAAAGCAAAGAATAATGCCGCTAAACGCATTCGATTACGCAGGTGGCGTTTTAGCCCTGCGTTTTCGTCGCATTTTAGAGAGGTTGCTATGGCAGATATTGGTATACAGGAAATCTCCGTTGGTTTCGCGGATATTGACACTTCGGACAGGCTTACACTGGCGAGAACGTTTGACTATTTTCAGGAAGCCGCGATTAACCACGCGGAGGACTTGGGAGTAGGACGCGCCGCTCTGGCGCAGAGCAGGCAGGTGTGGATTCTCTCGCGGATCAGCGTAGTTATAGAAAAGCGCCCTAAATTCCGTGAGAAAATAATAGTACGGAGTTGGCCCCGAAGCTGGGAAAAGCTCTTTGCCAAAAGGGACTACGATATTCGGGACGCGGCGGGCGACGCGCTTGTACGGGGACGGAGCGGCTGGCTGGTCGTTGACATTGAGACGCATCGCCCCCTGCGTCCGCAACCCATCGTGGAGACGTTGCCCAAAAATGAAGGATGTGATGCGTTGAACGAAATCGTAACCCTTGCAACGCGGGAAAATTTGGAGTGCGCGGGAGAACGAACGCCCCGCTATTCGGACATTGACTATAATGGACATGTAAACAACGCCCGTTACGTGCAGTGGATTCAGGATGTTACGGATCCGGACGTGTTTGTAAAGGCGGACAGTATGAGGCTGGACATCAACTACATAAGCGAAGCGAGGCTGAATGAAACGGTTGAATTGTGGAAGGCGCCTATAGAACAAGGCTTCGCCTATGAGGGCAGGAAAAAAGGCGACCAACAGGCGCCGCAGAATGCCGGTGGGACGACGGTTTTCCGCGCTGAGTTGAGGCTGTATGCTGGTGTCCCTTGAAGCCGTTCCCCGGAACGCCGAAGCACTCGCCCAGACATCCGAAACTATACGAAATTTTTCTTCCATAAATAGCGTCAATATTCCAGATTTGCTTCGGTTTCCCCTGCGTTCATGGGATGTGTGTATCAGTCTTGCCGCGGAACTGCCGGACAAAACCTTTATTCCTCATATCAGGGCTATAGACTTTGATATGGAAAAGCCCTTCCCGCTCGCCGAACTGTTCCACTCAAAAAACATATCAACTATTCTTGTCATCGCCGGAGATCCGCCGAAAGAAGGGGATTCTCACAAAATCTATCCCACGAAAACCGTCCTGTTTATCAAAAAACTCAAGAAGGAATTGCCGGAGACGCGGATTTACGCCGCATTTGATCCGTATCGGTCGAACATCAGGTACGAATTTGACTATCTGCGGGAAAAAGAAGACGCCGGCGCCATAGGCTTTATGAGTCAGCCCTTCTTTGATCTCAGGCTTCTTGAAATATACGCTGAATACCTTGAAGGCAAAGAGGTGTTTTGGGGCGTCTCTCCGGTTGTTTTGCCCCAGAGCCGCAATTATTGGGAAACGCGCAATCGCGCCGTATTTCCCAAAGGATTTGAACCGGCTATGGAATGGAATGTACGGTTCGGCAGACAGGTGATTAATTTCTGCAAAGAGCGGGGGTTTAACTTGTATCTTATGCCTATCAAGGTCAATGTACCAGCGTATCTTGCCGGTCTGTTCAACAGGCAATAAAGATGCAAGGGCTGTTCACCGCTCATATCGCGCCATATTCACCGGCGTTTCAAACACTTCCACCGCATGCAACAATTCAGGCTTTATGTTGCAAGCGGGCAATGCGTGTTCAATCTGCTCAAAAATATAGCGGGCTATGCGTTCCGCGCTTGGATTTTGCATAAAAACCGCCATATCGTTGAGGTTGGTGTGATCAAGCGGAGCGAGCGCCGCTTTAAGACACCGTTTCAGCAACGCAAAGTCGGCCAGCATACCGCCAGAGTCAAGCGTATCGCCGCGTACGTAGAGCCGGACGCGGTAATTATGACCATGCAAGCGCTCACATTTGCCGTGATAGTGAGAAAGAAAGTGCGCGGCGGCAAAGTCCGCTTCAACCCTGCCGGCGTACATTATACCGTCCTTTCAGGGTTTTTAGATTATTGAGAGGCGTTAATTTGTTGTTTGGCATGTTCCTCTTATAAGTCTAAAATAAATCCAAATAACTTCTGGAAACCCATTGAGCTTCCAGAAGTTACCGCGCGAGAAGTCAAGTCTCTCTTCATTAAAAACTCCTGTGAAATCTCCACAGGATCGCTTCTGTCACTCCCGCAACAGCGGCTCGTACACCGCGCCTTCCTCCCACATGCCTTCACGAACTTCCCCGAAAATACTCGGAATGTCTATCACGGTGCCGATTTCAATGCGGTTTGAATTATCGGGATTCGGCAGTTTGGCACGGTTCGCTTCGTAGAGGCGTCTCCATTGGAAGGGATCATTATAAACCCACGAATAACCGGCTATATTCCAAAGGCAATCGCGAGTGTCTTCCCATGATTTCACCATGTACTGGGCGGGAAGCGGCGATGGTTTTGGCTGTACGGAAACCGAGGCGAGAGCGGACATAACGCCGTCCGCCGCAAGAATAGCCGCATTCCAATCTTTCGACTCAAGCGCGTCAACGCCAGTTGCGTAGTTGCCGGTCGCTTGCGCGAAATTATCCGGGTAATTCTCTTCAGCATTGACACCCTCAGCCCAGTCGAGGCGTTCTTTTGCTATAGACATGGCGTCGGTCGCCTCGCCGCTTTTCTGCTCCTCAATACCGTCAACAAGGGTTACAACCGTCCGCGCATCTGCCGACGCTTTGTCCCAATCTTGATCTGCGAGCGCGGCTTCACCGTCATTGTAAGTGGTTGCAGCTTGTCCATAGGGATCAGGGTACTGGTCTGCGGCGCCAATGGCGGTCGCCCAATCAAGGCGGTCTTTGGCTGTGGCAAGGGCTGCTGTCGCGGCGTCAGCTTGCCGCTTTTCGGCTGCGATCCGCGCGGCTTCTTCCTCGGCTTTGCGCTGGGCGTCTGCGGCGGCAAGGGCGGCGGCTTCCGCAGCTTTGCGCTGGGCTTCCGCCGCCGCAATCGCGGCGGACGCCGCCTTGTCAAGCTGATCAAGCGCGTCGTTCACTTTTTTTACGTTTGCGGTTACCGCTGTCCAATCCTTCGCGCTTTGGGCTTTCGCCCCGTCATTGTAGGCGGAAGACGCGGTTCCGTATTGATCCGCAAACTGCCGCCGGGAGTCCGCGCTCACGCCGTCAAGCCGCTTTTTCGCCGCCGCCAGCGCCGCGCCCGCCGCGTCAGAGGCTTTCTTTTCCGCAGCGTCATCGGCGGCTTTAGCTTTGGCTATCGCGGCAACCGCAGCGGTGATTTTTTTCGCATCCGCCGCGACGGTATCCCAGTTTTGCGCTTTTTGGGCGTTGAGAGCGTCCGCATAAGCAGTCGTTGCGGTATTATACAGGGGCGCGTATTTTTTTTGCGCGTCAGGAGCCACGCCGTCCATCTGCTTCTTTGCCGCCGCAAGCGCGTCATTCGCGGCTTTCATTTTTTGTTGCTGAGACACATAGGCGTCGGAAAGACCGGCGTTTTTCTGCGCTTCGGCGGCAGCCGCCACGGTACCGGCATAGTCGCCCGTGTCAAGGCTCGACTGAGCCGACGCAAGCAGTTCATCCGCCTTTGCCAAGAATTCGTTGTTGGCGGCTTCGGGAAACGCCGCAGCCTTTTTCTGGCTGGCGGCCACCACTCTTTGAGCCGCCTGCAATGTGGTCGCGGCATTTTTCTGCTGATCGCTTGCCGTTTTGGCAAGCGCGGCGAACATGGGCTGAACTTTTACAAACGAATCCGCCGCCGCCGGATAGCTCTCCGCGTCATAGTCGGCCGCGCCCTGGTTGTACACCGCGTCCGCAACGTCAAAATCGTCTTTCAAAGCGATGTCGGCGTGAATGGCGAGCGCGTCTGTCCGGGCGGCTTCCGCGCGCGGCTGTTGCTCGCCAGCGTAGCTTTTCCACCCATTGGCGAGAACCTGCTGGTATTTTGCCAGCGCGTCATCCGCCGCGCTCTGCGCCGCATCCAGATCATTCGCCGCATACGCCGTTTCAGCCGCCGTCAAGCTCTCATCGGCGGCGCCAAGGGCGTCCGGATCAAAACGGTCGAATTTGTTGGCGATGATTTCATCTTTAAGGGAAAGGGCCACAGCTTCTGTCTGCAAAAGCCCGTAGCGTTTCTCCACTTCAAAAGACGCGGATTGATAGCCGTAATAATCGTCGTTTGCATACAAAGCGAGAGAATTTTTATCCTGTTCGTCCACAGCGGTCAGATCTTGCGCAAAGTAGGTTTCCGCGCCCGCGTCAACCGCCTCCTGGCGTTTGGATGCAATCAGTCCTTTCCGCGTTTCAACGTACTGGGGCGCGGCTTTATTAAAAACATCCGTGTAACTGTTGAAAATGCCGTCAAACTGGGGGATTGCCGCCTGATAATCTTGCATGGTAACAAGCGGCAAGCCTTTAGCCGCAGTATAGAGTGTTTCCGCGGCATTCCACTCGTCAGCGGCGTAGGTTGTTCCTCCAAAATCCATGGCCTGTTTCCGCGCCGTTTCCACTTTACCTTGAGCGTCTTTTAAATCCCCTTGCATAGCCTCATCGGGACCGCTCTTGCAAGACAGAATTGCGGTCATAAGCAATATGCAGACTGGCAAGGCGATGCCGCTAGTTGTCGCCCGCGCAATGACCTTTATGCGATGTGCTTTCATTAATGTTCCTCCACTACAAGAATAATAATCTTTATTATATCATAATCCACCATTTTATATCAGTAAAATTTTCAAAAAATTGTTTTCCAAGCCCCGAATGTCGAATAAAAAACCCCCGCCCCAAGGGGCGGAGTATTTTAAGATTTTTGTTTGGAAACCAGTCAAACAAAGACGGCTGTGACTCGTCTGTCATCTTACACAATTGTTTGTATTGTTCTTCTGCCCCTTGTGATTTGACATAGTTTGCTCTCACGCATTCGTCGCCATGTTCGCTTGCCGCACTTATAAAATGTCCGTCTGTCCAAAATTCCCCTCCCCACAGCTTTTTCTTTACTTCCGGATGTTTCAAGAATATTTCTCTCGCGATTACGCTTTTTATCGTTGCCACTATTTTTGTCGGACTATACGCCGGAACTGATTGCGCCAGAAAATGCGCATGATCCCCCTCTGTCCCTATATCCAAAAATGGTATCTCATATCTCTCGCTGATCTCTTCACACACTTCTTTCAGCGTTTCATCCACTTCCCCGCTAATTGCCACACGCCTATACTTCGCAGGACATGCCATGTGATATGGCAACACCGGTACCTTGTTTTCAACCGCCACAAGGGGCGGGGTATTTACCCCAAGTGAATAAACCGGCGCTTGATTTCGCGGTGATGGCGTTGAATGTGGACTGCGCGGCGCGGCTCGCGCCGGAAGCGCCTTGTTCCGCGTTTTTTAGAAATGAGTGGAAGCCATCGCATTGCGCGGATGGCAAGCGCTTACCGCTTCGCCCGTATCACCGAAGCGATGAGAAAAACCGCTCCTGATGTGATGACCGTCATCGCGCCCACCGGCAGGTCAAACATCCAGCCGAGAACAAGCCCAATCATGGAAAAAAGCGCTGAAAGAACGCCGCTTGCCAGCATCATCATGGAGAGGCTTTTCACGCTTTTAGCGAAAGACGCTGTGCCGGCGGGCAGAGTGAGCATGGCTATAACCATAACAATGCCGACAAAACTCTGGAGCAACACTATGGCTGTCGCCGTGATGAGAAGCAATATCAGAAACACGGCGGCGACAGGTACGCGGCGGACGCGGGCGAATTCTTCGTCAAAAGACGACGCTTCGATTTGCGGATAGAACCGCCACGCAAGCGCGATGACAATGCAGTCCAGTATCGCAAGAAGCGACAGGTCGCGGGTTGAGATGAGCAGGATGTTGCCGAAAAGATAGGTTGAAGGATCCGTATAACCCGGCGTTTTCGCCATGAAGACCACGCCAATACTCATGCCGATTGCCCAGATCGCGTTGATAACCGTGTCTTCCCGCTGTTTCGCCTTGAGCGAAACAAAACCGATGACGCAGGCGGACAACGCCGCAAAGATCAACGCTCCCAACAGAGGGGAAAAATTCGGGACTATGCGCGCCGCGGACAAAAACAGCGCCATGCCTATGCCGCCCAGCGCGGCGTGGGAGATCGCGCCCGCGAGACTTGCGATGCGCCGCACCGTTACGAGAGAGCCTATCACGCCGAACAAGATGGAAGACAAAAGTCCGGCAAAAAAGGCGTTTCTGATAAAAGGAAATTCGGGATTGAAAAAAGCGGAAAAAAACGAAGTCATAGGCAAGCGTCCCCCGGAACACTTTCTTCATGCAGAACGTGCAGATTTTTCTGATCCACGGCGCCGAGTTCATGCTGAACGATCTTGCCTTTCTCAATGCACAGCGCTCTGTCAACAAGAGCCGACACAAAATCACGATCATGCGTAACGATGAGGATCGTGGAGATTCCCTTGAGATCGCCGAGCGTATGAAAAAGCCGCGCTTCGCTTTCCGCGTCCATGTTCGCGGTGGGTTCATCCAAAATAAGCAACGGCGGCTTTGAAGCAAGCGCGCGGGCGAGCGACACCCGCCGCCGCTCGCCGCCTGAAAGCGCGTTGTATGGACGTTTCGCCAAGTGATGAAGCCCCACTTGTTCAAGCGCCTCCGCAACCGCCGCTCTATCCTCATCGGTGAACTTTCTTGAAAGGGAACGCAACCGCCCCATTCTGACAACGCCTTCAACGCTCACGGGAAACGCCTTGTCATACGCCGCTTGCTGAGGCACATAACCCGCTTTGTCTATACCCGGCGTGTTTCCGGTTTCACCGAAAAGAAAAACGCTTCCGCTTTGCGGACGCTCAAGACCCAGCGTCAGTTTAAGCGCGGTGGTCTTGCCCGCGCCGTTCGCGCCGACCAGCGCGATGAACTCCCCCTGATGTACATGGAAGCTCGCCGCATCCAGCGCTTTCGTTTCACCGTAAGAGAAGGAAACATTGTCAAAACGCAGAACAATGTCTTTAGTTGAGTGGCGTATCATAGGCGCGCGCACTCCTTTTCAGCGCTTCCCCCATTGCCCTGATATTTTCAAGCCAGTCGCGGGAAAGGGGATCAAGCGCGACGACTGCCGCGCCGGTCGCGTCCGCCACTGTTTTCGCGGTCGCGGCGGGAAACTGAGTCTGCACAAAAATAGCGGCGGGCTTTTCCCGTCCGGCTTTTTCAACAAGCGTGTTGAGCGCCTGCGGGCCAGGCTCTTTGCCGCCGGTTTCCACAGCCTCCTGCCTGATGTTGAATTCATCGAGAAAATACCCGAAGGCCGGGTGGTACACAAACACCGGCTTCCCGCTCAGCGGCGCAAGCTCCTGCCGCAAAGACTCAAATTCCGCGTCGATTCTTGCGGCAAGCTCTTGGCAATTCCGTTCATACAGACCCGCGTTGTCCTTGTCAAGCGTGGAAAGCTGATCCCTGATATGCGCCGCGAGTATCTTCGCGGGTTCCCTTCCAAGCCACGAATGTCTGTCAATGCCGTCATCCTCGCCAACAACGCCGGGTTCAAGCGTCCTGAAACGCACCCCTTGAGTGCCGTCAACTATAACAAGATTTTTGAAGAGTTTTTCCACTTTCGGACGCAGGCTTATCTCGAATTCAGAGCCAGAAAGCATCCAGACTTTAGCCCGCGCCAACGATTCCAACTGTTTCGGACTCGGCTCAAAGGTGTGGGGATTCTGTCCGGGACCCGCAAGCGTCAGGATGTCAAAAGCGAAGCCGGACTCCCGCGCAATCTGCTCCACAAACCATGCCTGCGGCAAGACGCTCACCGCGATAACCGGCTTTGTTGAGGATGAATCCGGTTTTGGGCACGACAGGACAAAAAATATACACAACAATGTGGACACTCTCGCCGCTTTCATGCAACGAATCATCTGGTTCTCACTCCGCTTCCTCTCTGCTATTTGCCAGATCAAAAAATTTTTCCTCCAGTTCAGCCATCACTTTTTTCACGGTTTCTTTTCTGCCGCGATGATAAGCGTCAAGATGGTCGCTCAGATTAATAGGGGCGGATGTTTTGACAATCACCTTGTACGGATGAATGAGCTTTCTTGTTCCAAAAACGCCGCCCATAGTCCGGTTCGCAAAGTCCCACAGGTTCTGCACATATTCAACCTGCTGATACAGCGGACTCTCCGCCGCAGGTACCGGCGCACAGCGGAGATACCACACAAAGTCAACTATTTCAAGGTGGCGGCTCGCATGCCACGCTTCGCCCGCGTTGAGGTCTACTATTGAACGGTCAAGTTGAACCATGTCGTCCAGCGATGTTTTCCCCGCAATGAAGATGCGATCCCAGCATACCTGCCGCAGGTAGTACATTCTGGCAAAAACGCCGCCCTGCTTCGTTACATCAAGCGTCTTTTCGGTGCGGTCCAAACATTTCTCTATAAGAGCGTCAACCCGCCCGGCAAAATTATCCGCTTTCTCGCCAGCTTTTATGCCATAACGCGCTTCGTTTTTTTCAAGGATGAGTTCCCTGCACAGGAGCAGCCTTTCTTCAATCGGAATCACCACCCCCCGCCGTTCTTTGCGGCTTTCCACCCCGACGCACCGTTCAACGCGCCGCAACAGTTTTTCCATGGACTTCTTGGCGCGAGCCGCACGAACCGCGCCCGCATTATAACAATACTGCACCGAGACCGGCAATATCTCAACCGGACACAGCCTGCCGCTTTTTTCAAGCCGTTCCGCCACCGTGAACCCTATGCGCACCGGACCTTGTTCCAGATGGGGCGTCCGGTCTGAAAAGTAAGAAACCTGTCCTTCCGGGGCGATGGCTACCGGATAAGGTCCGTCCGTCAAAGCCTTGTAGATACATTCCATGCTGTGCGAGTCAAATTTCGCGTGGTACACGGGCATAGCGCCGATCCGTGGAAGAATAAATCGGGCGAGCGCCCCGCCCCAGCGCAAGACTTCGTAGCCATGCACAAATCTAAGGTGGGGCTGAACCGCGCATACGGCGCCCGCTTTTCCGGCAAGCGCCTTGAGGCGAGACAGGGTGAACCACTCCAGTATTTGCGGCTCCGCGCCATTTGGGTGCAGAAAAGCCGCGATGCAACGGCTTTCGTTTTTGAAGGCGCGGGTAAAACTTTCAATCAGATGCTCTTCCCCGCGCGCTTCGGCTTTCGCGCCGCCAATAAATTGGCGCAGATACAACCGTCCAACCAGACGGCACAGCAACCGCGCACACGGGGAAACGTGAGGTTCAGGCGCAACAATGTCTGGCGCGGCTATTGTTACAGGCCGCATATAGGGTGCATGCATCGCCATCTTCTACTGTTCCTTTGCCGGAACACCTTTCTTGTTTTTGAAAAGTCTATAGAATAACAGAAGAATCATATAGTAGACGTACGAAAACAGCCGCAAGAGATACACCGGTTTTTTTAAGCAGAATTCAACCCATTCAAGCCCATGCTTAAACGTGTGTTCTGTCGGATGGCGCCTCTTGTTCGCAAAAACTTCGTACATGTCGCTGCACCAGAGCCGGATGCCAGGACCCAGTTTGCCGCCCTTGCGCTGTATCCACAGTTCCTCGCCCTGAACGCCCTTGCCGACAAGCACAAGCGACGGCGCGGCTTTCCGTATGGCTTCGAGAATGGCGTCTTCTCTGTTCTTTCTGAAACGTCCGGCGTAGCGCCCCACTATTTGCAGGCGCGGAAAGGTATGCTTGACATTTTTTTCAGCTTTCTCGAGGACTTTTTTCTTTGCGCCCATAAGGTACACCGACAGCTCCCGAATTTCAAGCAAGGAAAGAAGCGCGATAATGAAATTAAACGGCATGTACCGAATCGGCTCTTTGCCAAGCAAGAAGCGCGAACCGTTGACTAAACTTTTCGATATGGGGATAATCAGATCTGCGTTAAGCACGTATGAACGATATTCGTTGTTCCGCCGCGCCCAAAGCAAATCCCATAGAGACAACAGCACGATGTGTTTGGCGTCTCCACTTTCCACCAAGTCGCCAATAATAATAGGTAGATTTTCTTTTTCAACAATATCTATCGGCACATTCAACAGATTTATCCGTTCTTTTGCCTGCGCTACGAAGTTTTCGGCATCCATTCTGCACTCTCCAAAAGTAAGATACGAATTGCGGCGACCGCATATACGGCGGCGGTTTCGGCTCTCAGCACATTTGCCCCTATGACAAGAGGCGTGAAACCCGCCTGTACGAACCGTTCGGCTTCTTCCGGGGAAAATCCCCCTTCCGGACCCACAACTGCAACGACACAATCAGGGTTTCCCGCAAGACAGCGGTGAAAGCTGCCGTTCTTCGCAAACGGCTCCTGATGAAGCAGGACGCCCGCCGGATTTTTGCGCCGCATTTTGATAGTTTCCCAGTGGGAAAAAACAGCGTCAAACGTACACGCCTCTCTCACGCCGGTCTCAACAGCGGAGCCGCTTTGCTGACGCGCCTCTTTAACGATCCGCTTCCACCGGGCGATCTTTCCGGCGGTTCCTTCCGCTCCTTTTAATTTCGGCACGGTGTATGCGGAAACAAAGGGAATAATCTCCGCAACCCCGCCTTCCGCCGCCTGCCGGACGATTTGGTCTATTTTGGCGCCTTTGGGCAACGCCTGAAAAAGGACTATGGGCGGCAGAGGCGATCCCGCCATCCGCTCGGCAGGCGCGAGACATTCGCAGACAATGGCGTCGCTGTACACGGCTTGCACCAGCGCGCGGGTTTCGGTTCCGTCCGGCAAACGCGCTGTGAATACATCGCCTTCGCTCAAACGCCTGACCCTCGCCAGGTAGCGGTAATCATCGCCGGTCAATCGCACCACCCCATGAGCGCCGACCGGACGCGGCAGAAGGAATTGTTTCATGAGGCTGTCGGCATATCCTCTGTTTCAGCCTCGTCTTGCAGTTGTTTAAGGGTCTTTGTACCCCGCATCAGTTGTTTATACGAGCCTCCATTGATAATATTCACCGCTTCCCGCAACTGAACATCGTAGTCAAGATCGTACACCGGCGCAACCGTCATACGATTCTGCTCGTTTCTAATAAGAATACGCAACAATTTCGCGTCAAGAGAGTATTTCGCGCTTAACTGCTCCGCATAAGCGTTTATATCCGCGAATGAAAGCTCCGGATGCTCTTTTACATACGCCGGAATCTCGTTCGCCTCAATAAGCGCCTTGAGGCTCGGCGCATCCTCCTCGGTGAATTCGGCGGCTTTCACCTCCCTGTCGGGCGGGACGCCGATTTTGTCGATATTCACATCGCTTGGCGTGTAATACCGCGCAACCGTGATTTTGTACCCGTCTCCGCTACCCTGTATCGGGAAGACCTGTTGCACCGATCCTTTTCCATAGGATTTCTCGCCTACAAGATACGCCCTGCCCCTGTCCTTCAACGCGCCTGCGACGATCTCCGACGCTGACGCGGACGCACTGTTGATAAGCGCAATAATCGGCATGTCAGCGGGAACCGCAGCGTCCTTTCTAGCGTAGAAGACGCGGTTTTCCCTCGGTATTCGGGACTTGGTGCTGACCACAACGCCACCGTCCAGAAACAAATCACAGATGTCAATCGCCGCGTTGAGAAGCCCGCCGTAATTGTTCCGCACATCAAGGATAAGCGCCTTGTAATTATGCGCATGGAAATACGCCAGCGCCTCTTTCGCCCGCTCGCTGGTCATGGGGGTGAATGTAAGGAGCTTGAGGTAGCCCGTATCGCCTATCATGGCGTATTTTGCGGTTGGCACTTCAATAATGGCTCTTGTAATCGTCACCGGAAATTCAATGTTCGCTCCCCGCCGGATAAGCAGCGCAACATCGGAGTCGGGCTTGCCGCGCAGCCGCTCAAGCACCTCGTCCATAGTGAGTTCATCGGTCGGCTCGCCGTCAATCTTGATGATGAGGTCTCCGGCGTTGATTCCCGCGCGCCAGCCGGGCGTGTCTTCCATAGGAGCGGCCACTTCAACATACGGGGGATTTCCGTCTTTCGCCTCAATTGGCTTTGAAATATACAAACCAACGCCCCCGAAGTTGCCCGAAGTCGTGTCGGTTAAATCCATCATTTCCCGTGAGGACAAAAAGTTCGAATGCGGATCCCCAAGCGCGTTGAACATTCCGTTCATGGCGCCTTCGTAAAGCGCCTTGGCGTCAATCTCGTCAACATAATGGCTTTGAATAAATTCAAGTATCTGTTGTATTATTGAGCCGTACTGTCGTGGACTTTGATTTCCCTGGGCGTCCGCATAAGAAACCGGCGTCAGCATCAGGACAACGCCCAACCCGATGGAAGCAAGCCACCAGATAACAGGCGCCGCCTTTTTATTTGTAAGAAAAAAGAGTTGTTTCTGCATGATCGTATTGTAGGGAAGTTTGACCGGATAGTCAACGCCTTCTTGCGCGGTATTCCCAAGCGAAGCGGCGGAACGCGCGAGGCGTCATCCGGCCTATTCAGTGTGCGCAAACGCTGCGTATAGATATGTTCCGCGATACCGGTGGACATGCTTGACACGCTTGCGTCTCCGCCTCCGGCGGAAGACGCGGAGCGGACGTACTTGTGCGGGATTAAAAGAATGGCTAGACTTGACCCACTAAGTCGGCGTCTGACACCAAAACCAACCGGATGCCAAAACATTTTCAACATTTTTGGCAAGTCGGCATCTGACGCCAAAGCAATTTGCATGACAATCCCTTATTATAAGTATGAGAAGCTTGCGAACGCTCCACGACGGAGCGACCTATCACGTCACGTCGAAAATTGACCATGACGACATGTCTCTTCTTGAGCCGCGATTCAAGGCGCTCTTCCTTTCTTTTGTCAAAAAGGCGAAGCGGAAATTCAATTTCCAATTATGGGATTTCTGCGTTATGGGAAACCACATCCACTTCTTGATAAAACCACGTGAAGACGG
>JAISCC010000143.1 GCA_031265845.1 Treponema sp. | reverse complement strand
GTCTCCATCATGTTCGCGGAGAGGTCCTGCCCCGTGGCGCCCAGGGAGGCGGCTTTGTCTTTCACGTTCACGATCAAATCCCGTATTTTGTCGATGGTCAGGTTGAAGTAGCGGGCGAGTTCGCCTATCTCATCCTTGTTTCTGTCTTCAGAGCTTTTGGACGCGATTCGTTTCGTCAGATCGCCTTCGCCTTCGGAAATATCCCGCAAGGTTCCGGCGACTTTGTTGACAGGCTTCACTATCGAGCGCCCCAGAAAATACGCGGCCGCAAACCCGGCGGCGATAAAGGCGGACGTGAAAGAAACGATTAAAAACACGAGGCGGTCTATGCCGGCCATCAGCTCCTTATGATCAATTGTTACAAAGAGAGTCCAGTTGAATTCCGGTACAGGCGCGAACCCTACGACCATCTTCTTGCCGTTAAACAGGTATTGGAGGGAATCGGTCGCTGTGGCTTGCGAGACGCTTATGACATGCGCGAGAGACTTCATTGAGGGGTCTTTCCGGGCTTCCGCAATGGGGTTGTATTGGTTCAACACAAGCTCTATGTCTCGATGCGATATTATAACGCCCTCCTTATTGGTCATAAACGAATAGCCGCTCTCGCCAAGTTTTACATTTTTAGTGACTTCGTTAAGCGAGGTTCCGTCCTGCCGCCCGATAAGCGCCCCCAGGACTTCGCGTCCGTCCATGATGGGAACGGCGTACATGACGACCGGCTTGTTTATCACTTTGCTTATGATCACGTCCGACACGGCCCTATCGCCGCGCAACGCTTTTATGATGTAATCACGTTCCGCAAGATCCGAGAAGGAGCCGTCGCTGACATAATGCGCCTGCCCTTGCTTGTTCACAATGGCCAAATCCATGTAGCCCATACGCGCCACTTCTCGTAAAAGGCTTGCCCTTTGCCGCTCCCAGTCCATGCTTTGCACCTCTTCACGGCTTGCGAGTTGACGCAAAAGGGAGAGATGCATTTGAATCTCAAGACTGACAAGGTCCACGCCCTGCGCAGCCTGATTTCGCAGGGAAAGATGGGCGGTTTCCTCCACGATTTTTGATGAAACCATGATCGCCGACACGCCAATGCTCGCGGCCACTATGAAAATCGCCGCGCCCATTAACAGGGGAATTTTTATGGATAATTTCATAACGCGCCCTCCACGCCGCCGAATACCGTGACGGCGCCTCTGGCGAACGAATCTCTGAACGCCGGCGTCACGCGGGACATTCTCAACAACTTGCATTTCATACTATCCTCCAAATCGTAAAAAAGGTTTACAGATCAATACATCGCCAGGTTCTGGACCATCGGGCTTTACATAGGCTTTCCGTTTCGTTTTATAGCCGGACACGGTTGATGCAAAGCAGATTCAACATTGTGATGATAGTTTATAATGGAGATGTTTTTACGATTTGTCAAGGACAAAAAGCGCTGTACGTGGCGCCGAAAGCCGAAGCTATCATGAAAACGCACAGCGTCATGGGGCGGCGGCATTGACAGCATGACGCTGGGACTTGACGATCTGTGCGAACTGTTCAGTTATGATTCAGAACATATAGTAAACAAGACTTGACAAAGCGCTACATATTCGTCAATAATAATACAGAAGTTCAAGGGGAGAAGCATTTTGCAAAAATCAGAAAAGTTTGTATGAAAACCATTATATCCGCCTTAAAAATTTTATTCACCTTCTTGGTCTATGGAATTATCCTTTACTTTTTCTCTTCGCATGTTTCCATCCCGGCCTCGCCGGTGTGCATCGAACTTTTCGGCGACAAGGACACTATTTACATCAGGCGCGGTTTCGATAAACATGACCTCGCAAATGTCCCAAAGCCTTCCGGCGGCGCGTGGGAAAAGTTTTACAAGGGATGGAACAACGGCTTGTCTCTGATGATACCCAATGCGGGACTCGACGGCATATCAGCTCATCCTTCTTTTGAGGAAATCAAGAACTCAAATAACGAGGAATTCACCATTCTATCGGTCTTCGACGTATCGCAGGAACTGCTGGCGAGCATCCAGCGAAGCGACAGCGTATTGGGCGTTTTTATAGGCGAAATCAACGACAACTATGAAATATATCTGAACGGCGTTACTGTTTACGGGGACATGAATCTGGACGAAAATGGCAGAATCACAGCGCGCAAACACACCACCTACCTCAAGGCGCCCATCAACTCCCGATGGATCAAAGCCGGTGAAAACATATTTGCGATTCGGCTTGTGGGCAACCCCTATTCCGTATTGATGGGCTTGCGCCAGCCGCCTTTTCGCATAGACGAATTCAGCCGCCTGGACACCGGAAAAATCGATATGCGTTACATTATCGCGGTCTGGGCCTATGTATTCATAGGGATCATAACCTTAATAGTATGGACAGGCAGAAACAAAAGATTTTATATGTTGTTTACCGCAATGTCTGTGATTTTCGGCATGTTCCTTCTTTCCAAGACCATCTGGTTCTCCACTATTCTCGATAATGGCATACTCGCTAAAAAGCTCGGATGGTTGTTGACTTTCATTATTCCCACCGTCATTAGTATATTCATTGAATACGCATCCGCCAGGAAGAAAATAAGCTTGCCCACGAAGATATTCGCGGGGGTGCAACTGCTTAACGGCGTTATTCTGTGCGCGGTGGATTCGTGGCATTTAGAGTTGCCCTTGTTGCGGTTTATGCCTTATTTCACCTTCGCATGTCTCATCTATGTTTTGATAAGCGTATGGAGATTTTTTATATCCGACATTCTCGTGAAGCTGAAGGCGGCGCCGCGCAAACTGCGCGTTATTCTGAACGCGCTTACCGACACAATAAACGGCAACGAGTTCGTCGCGTTAAACATAGCGGGCGTCCCGCTGGCGCTTGAACTCATTGTTAACAGGTCGCATTTTAGTTCAATACCCGGGTGGATTGTCTTTGTCTTGATGATCGCCTGGGGCGGTTTCATGGGCATTTCTTCGGAAATAGCGGAGGCGTTTCGCTCTCTTGCGGCGATGAAAGAAGAGGCTGAAGAGGCGCGACGGCAGGCTGAAGACGCGAATCGCGCCAAGAGTCTGTTTTTCGCCAATACGAGTCACGAAATTCGGACGCCCATGAACGCCGTTCTTGGTATGAGCGAACTAATTCTCCGCGAGCCTATATCCCCGACGGTCCGCGGCTACGTCGCCAACCTCAAGTCTGCGGGAACAAACCTTCTGACTATCATCAATGACGTGCTTGACTTTTCAAAAATTGAGTCTGGCAAGATGGAGATAGCGTCGTCCGAATACTTTCCCGCGTCCGTCATAAACGACGCCGTCAACATTATCCATGTCAGAATCATTGAAAAACCTATGGAACTTTGCCTCCGCGTCAATGCAAACTGCCCGGCTCTGCTCTTTGGCGACCAGGTGAGAATCAGACAGATTCTCATAAACCTCTTGAGCAACGCGGTCAAATATACCAAGAAAGGGTTTATCACCTTGTCTGTCGACGCTGAGATACACGGGAATCAAGCCGTTATGATATTTTCGGTGAAAGATACGGGCATTGGCATCAAAGACGAAGACAAGCCGAATATCTTCGGCGATTTCACGCGGGTGGACGCGGCGAAAAATCGCGGCATAGAAGGCGCGGGGCTGGGACTGGCCATAACCCGCAATCTGTGCCGACTCATGGGCGGAGACATAGACTTTGAAAGCGAATACGGGAAAGGCTCTACCTTTACGGCTCGGATTCCCCAGAAGATAGCTATAGAAGACGTGCCGTTCGCCTATGTGGACGAACCTGAGACAAAAGGCGTACTGTTGTTTGATGGCAATGAAACACGCGCAAGCTCCATCACCTATGCGCTTGAGACGCTTGGCGTTCCCTATAAGCGGGTGAAAGACAGGGCGGGTTTTGAAGCCGAGACGCGCGTCGCGCAGCCTGGGGCGACGCCTTATATTTTCACAACCTGTCAAGAAGAGTCTTGGGTTATGGAGCGAGTGGACTCGTCCTGCACGGTGGTGGTCATGGCTGAATACGGGGCGGCTGTGCAGTCGCCGCAGGCGCGTCTGGTTTACTTTCCTATCTGGGCGTTAAACATCGCCGATATTTTGAACAATGTCGCCGAGTCCGCCGGAGGCGACGCGCCCGGCGCTATAAAATTTATCGCGCCGGACGCGAGCGTTCTCATTGTTGACGATGTAGATGTCAACCTCATCGTAGCGCAAGGCTTGCTTTCGCCCTACCAGTTGCGGATCAGCCTCGCGAAGAGCGGACAAGAGGCTGTTGATTTGGCGCGAGAGAACATCTACGACATCATCTTCATGGATCACATGATGCCCGGTATGGACGGCATCGAAGCGACCGCCCTCATTCGTTCCATTGACCGTCCAGACGTCGAATCCCTGCCTATCGTCGCGCTCACTGCAAACGCTATTGCCGGCATGAAGGATTTATTTTTGTCCAGTGGTTTCTCCGACTACCTCGCCAAGCCTATTGAAGTTGACAAGCTCAACGCTATCGTCGAAAAGTGGATACCAGCCTCAAAACGCATTTCTGGCGCCGCAAGAGTGTAAAAGGGATTTGCGTCAAATTCGTCGAACCACGTTATGTATAGAAAAAATAGAAAGAAAGCGGCGCCGCATGAACAGCGGCGCCGCAGACCGGTTAGAGCGGGCGTTTAATACGTTTAATAGAAATAAATAGCGTAGGTGCCGTAATTGCTGGTAGACCCGCCATAGGGAACAACTTTTACATACCATGTTCCCATTGATGGAAATGTATACTCTGTGGTATTGCCGCTGCCTGCGTCAACGGTTTCTATCAAATCAAAGTCCGAATTGTAAATTTCAAAGGAAACATCGGACGTATAGCTTCCACTATAATAATATGCGTCCCGCCCTGACAAATAATAGGGATAGGAACTAGTGGGTACAGAAACACGGTACCACGCGTCAGGGGAGCTTGCGCTTAATGCGCCGTTTGTCCATGTACTAGAAGAGCTTGTCAGAAGAATCGCGTCGCTTGTTGTCGCAGAGACAATAGATGAGTAAGCGCTTTCTCCCGCGCTGTTCACCGCCGTCACCTTAAAATAACCGGCGCTTGACGGATACCACTCGCCGCTGATAAATGATGTGGTGATGGTTGTTGTTCCGTCAAGTTCGTATGTACCATACATACTCTCTGACCAATAAACCTTGTAGCTTGTGGCTCCCGGCGCCGCTGTCCATGAAACGCTGATGCTGCTTGACGACTGCGCGGACGCGCTTACGCCGGTCGGCGCGGAAGGGACAGTCGCACTGGATGAAGAGCTTGTCGTAGCGGACGTATAGCTTGATTGAGCGCTTTCCCCCGCGCTGTTCACTGCGGAGACCTTGTAATAATAGGTCGTGCCAGACGACAAGCCAGTGTCCGTGTATGACGCGCTTGACGGCGAACCCACTTGTGTATACGTACCGGAAGGGCTGCCGCTGCGGTACACTTTGTAGCTTGTGGCTCCCGGCGCCGCTGTCCATGAGACGTTGACACTGCTTGAGGACAGCGCGGACGCCGTCACGCCGGTAGGCGCGTTTGGTGCGGTTGTACCACCGTTGTTGTTGCCGCCGTTAAGCTGGTCGTAAAGCGAATTAATGAACTGGCTCGCCGCGTCTCTAATCTGCCCAATCTGCGTCGTATTTAAGGATCTGCTGGAGTCCAATACCAGATAAATAATTGAGGAACGCTTCTCAATCTGGGTGTTCGTCGCGCCGCCCACGTCATACTCGCTGTTTACCTGCCACGCTGTCGCGCCGGGAGACATAAGCCATTGTTTTGCTTTTGACTCCTCGGTAGCTGGAGTATAGCCAGTAACACCGGTAAACGCAAAATTGACCTCCGAACCGTTTATTGTGCCGGTGATGGGACCTGCACCCTGGGTTGAACCAAGCCCGCCCGTATAGCTTATGCCGCCAAAGGTATATGCCATGCTTGAGCCTGTTCCCGTTCTGGTTATGGTGCCTTCGATATATTTTGTCGAGGCCTCTCCATCCGCCGCGCTGTCACCGGTTACATCAAAGGTCATGCGCACCTTGGCGCCACTTGGAAGCAAGGTGGTCTTCATCGTAAAGGTGGTGCTGGTGTGCGCTACCTGTAAGCCGTTGGCAATACTCGTAAAAGTCGCTTGCAGATTTCCAAAATCCGTTAAGGTCTGGCTCTTTCCCTCACTGGCTATCTTGGCTAAATCGTTCTGAAACTTCGTGACATTGGTAACATCGCTTCCCTGGATACCTACAGAATACGCGGTAATCGGCTTGCCCGCTATGGTACGACTGCCGATTTGTCCGTTTAAATACGCGGTATACTCATCATCACTATCGAAGGTTTGTTCTTCAATCGGACTTTGCGCGGATTGTCCGGTGGAGCCATTATCAAGCCCGTCCGTAAAGGTAACCACGTTCACCGAATCAAGGTTAGCGGGATACTGGGCGTCCCTGCTTTTGAGATTGGCAAACGCCTTATGAACCGCATAGAAGAGCGCGGTGCCTTGTGCAGATGCAATGGTATAGTCTGAAGTAAGTTTACTGGTAAGACTGTTTTTTCCTGTGGCGTCAAGAAAAACAGGAACCCCGCCGGTTAAATCAGTCGCATCTCCCGCAAAAGAAATAATCCCGATGTACACGCCCTCTTGCCGTGAATCGCCGCCTGTGTTGTCACCGCCAGACGACGCGCTTGTCGTAGCGGAAGCGAAACTGGATTGAGCGCTTTCTCCCGCGCTGTTCACCGCCCTCACCTTGTAATAATAGGTCGTACTTGCCGTTAATCCGCTGTCCGTATACGACGCGTTTGACGGCGAACCCACCTGTGTATAGGCGCCGGAAGAACTGCCGCTACGGTATACCTTGTAACTTGTGGCTCCCGGCGCCGCGTTCCATGATACGCGGATAGCGCTTGACGACTGCGCGGACGCGCTTACGCCAGTCGGCGTATTTGGCGCCGCGCCGGTGTCGCCGCCGTCATCGCTTCCATTGGGGCAAGCGGTAAATAAAAAGGTTCCGAATACCAGCGTCATGCCGAGTATTCCCGAAAGTAACAGTGTGCGTTTCATAACTGTCCTCCTAAAACGTAAAGAGTCATAAACGCATTGAAACTCCGCATGAATACACGGTATACTGACAATGCATTTAAACCCCTTCAAAGCCGGACGTTCCGCCAAGAATCAATCGGCTTTGAAGGGCGCTCTTTTTTATAATAACCGCCCGTACGGGCTGGTTTTACCGGGGATATGAGTGATGGTTTGGCATTTTTCGCGCAACGCTTGAAAGACGCCTGAAACCGTCAGCAGCCTCCTTGCCATGTGGCGGATCGTCCTTGCCGGACGCAAATGTTTGGAAAAAATGGCTTGATAAAATCTCCGCCATAAAAATGTCATGGAATAATCTAGCAGCCTGTTGCATTTGCAGGTCTTTACGCCGTTTTGTATTGCAAAAACCACGATTTATGGGTTGCTTTGGCAGTTTGCAAGACAAGAAATCACATAATCGACGATTTTTTGAGGTTTTATGCGTGAAGCGCAACAAACCGCCAGGCGTATTATGAAACGTGGTCTTGTGGAAAACAGCGCCGTTTATAATACGGGGAGCGTCAACACCAGCAAATAGTATGGGGAATACACGAAAAACACGGCGCGAATTGCTAGACGCCGCAGGACAATCCGCGCAATAGGGATCACGGACGTTTAATGAGAATCCGCCGCATCCGGACGGTTGATATAAACAGCCTTCGGGGGGGGGGGGGGGCAAATAGTATGTGTTATTGCAGATATACATGACATATGCATGAACGCCGCTCCTTGTCTAACCGCTCAATCTGTATTTGACGGAATTTCAAACGCCGCTGTTTTGAAATCCAATTTTTTTGCTTACGGATACTATTATATCCCGCTATTATAATAAATTCTACCCTTGCCGGCATTTTTTTTAGTTTTGCCGGTTAAAAACCAGCGGCGCTGACGCCTGCGGACATCCGCTTACAGATCGCCGTGAAAAAGCCCGCCGTGAAAGCGGCGTTCCGCGCCCATGACCGTAGTCCCGCCATGTCCCGGATACACCGCTATGTCGTCGCCAAGCGCAAACAGCCGGCTCAAGCTGTCCCGCATCCGCGTCGCGTCTCCTCCGGGCAAATCCATCCGCCCAATCGCGTTTTTGAACAGACAATCCCCGGAAAAGAGAATCCGCGCTTCTTCATCAAAAAACGCCGCGGAACCCGGCGTATGACCTGGAACATGCAAGGCTCGCAACGATCCGATGCGGTCGCCGTCTTGCAACAGGAGCGTAGGATCGGGCTGGGGCTTCCAATGCGTTTCAATATAACGCGCGTTTCCCGCCGCAACAGACCAGCAACGCCGGTGCGCGTCACGCGAATCCTTTCCAAGATAGAGCGCGTCCGCTTGGTGTATGGCGACAGCCACAGCCGCTTGCGCTCCCTGATTGCCGTAATGCGCGACAATATCCGGCAACGCGCCGATATGATCAAAGTGGCCGTGGGTAAGCAGGATATGCGTTGGATACAACTCCAGCTTCTCCAGTTTCCTGACGATCTCATCGGGGCGGGCGCCCGGATCAATAAGAAAACACGGCTTCCGCGATCCGGATGATCCGCGCGAGGCGCTGGTTTCACGTTCTTCCGTTTCTTCAGGGGGAATGTAAATCCAGCAATTCGTACCATCCGCGACCACACGACGCGGCGTCGGACGGGCGCCGGTCATTTTTTCCTCTCGTCAAAATGGGAAAACACCATCGTGAACGTGGCGCGTCCCTGGCTTATGGAACGGAGGTTCGTCATAAAGCCGAACATCTTTGCCATCGGCGCCAACGCTTTGATCTCATCGGCGCCCGCATTGGACTCCATGCTTAACACCTGCCCCCCGCGCTGGGTGACAAGACTCATGGCTTCGCCGACGAATTCTTTGGGCGAAACGATGTCAACCGCCATGATCGGTTCCAGAAGGATGGGAGAAGCGGCGGCGCAGGCTGCGTCAAAACAGAGGCTTGCGGCGGCTTCGTAAGCGAACGGGGCGCCGGTAAGCTCGGAGTACTCAAGCGCCGTGAGAGTCACGCCCACATCAATGCACGGGTACCCCAGCGCTATTCCCGAACCAAAGGACACATTGACCGCCCGCTCGACAGCGGCGAATATTTCATCGGGAATATGCTTCGATTCCTTGGCGTCAATCGCATTGACAAACCGGTTGCCAGTTCCTCGCGGACGCGGCTCTATACGGAGGGTTACGCCGGCGGCGTTTTCCTTGCCCGCGACAACACGGGAAAAGCGCTCCTGTTTTTCAACAGCCGCGCTCACAGATTCGCGGTAAGTTACCTGCGGATTGCCGACTCTCGCCGCGACCTTGTAGTCCGTGACAAGACGGGTTGTCAACACGTCAAGGTGCAGTTCCCCCATGCCGGAAATGATGAGCTGTCCGGTCTCCTCGTTGTCTCTGGTGGTGAAGGTGGGATCTTCTTTTGACAGAAGGGCAAGCGCCTCCTTGAGTTTGTCCTGCTCGGACATAGTTTTCGGCTCAATGGAAACGGATATGACCGGCTCAGGGAACTGCATGCGCTCCAGCATGACGGGAAAACCCTCGCTCCCTATGCTGTCGCCGGTCTGCGACAGCCTCATACCGATAATGACCCCAATGTCACCTGCGGAAAGGCTGTCAAGCGGCTCTGATTTATTGGAATGCATACGCAAAATGCGGTTCACCCGCTCGCGTTTTTTCTTCCCGATATTGAACACCGCGTCTCCAGGTTTTATGACGCCCGAATACATGCGCACGTAACAAAGGCTTCCCGCCTCCTTGTCGTTCTGTATCTTGAACACAAGCCCAAGCTGGGGTCTGTCCGGGTTGCAAGGCACAAGCATTTCCTCGTTCTTTTTGACATGATGTCCGATTGCCGGGGCGCACTCGTCAGGCGCCGGGAGGAAATTGACCGCCGCGTCAATGAGGGGCTGTACGCCTATATTCCGGCGTGAGGCTCCGGCGAACACCGGGAAAAAATCCCGTGTCAGCACCGCTTTCCTGATTTCCGCTTTGATGAGTTCTTCCTCCACAGCCTCGCCCGCAAGGTACTTTTCGGTGACGCTGTCCGACACCTGCGAGAGGGCGTCGAACAGTTTTTCGCGCCATTTTTCAGCGTCAGCAAGGCGTTCCGGCGCGATGGACGAGAAAAGCATGGTTTCGCCTTCGGTCGTTCTGTCCCAGCGGATTTCCTTCATGGCGATGAGGTCGATGACGCCTTCGAAATCGTGTTCCGCGCCAATGGGTATTTGCAACGCCGTAGCGTCCGTTCCCAGCTTGGTCTTAATGGCTTCCATGGTCTGGAAAAAATCCGCGCCTGGTCTGTCCATCTTGTTGACATAGCCGATGCACGGCACTTTGTAGCGATCCGCCTGACGCCATACGGTCTCGGTCTGCGGCTCCACCCCGCCCACCGCGTCAAAGATCGCAATCGCGCCGTCCAACACCCGAAGCGAGCGCTCAACTTCGGCGGTGAAATCCACATGTCCGGGCGTGTCAATGATGTTGATTTGAAATCCTTTCCAGTAGATAGTGGTCGCCGCGCTCTGTATGGTGATGCCGCGCTGCTGTTCCTGCTCCATCCAGTCCATGACGGCTTCACCGTCGTCAACTTCGCCTATCTTATGGCTTTTTCCCGTATAGTAGAGGATGCGCTCGGTCGTGGTTGTCTTTCCGGCGTCAATATGAGCCATTATGCCGATATTACGCATGGTTTTAAGGTTTACTGACATAGCCGTTATTTTACCTATTTTTCAAGAAAAAGACAACCATTCAAGAGTGCGGGAAGAAATTGGAAACATGCGCTGGAGCGACGACGTGGGAATGGAGCGTTCTCCCGGCATAGCTGGGCTAAGCTACGCCAGAACGCGAGACCAGAGCCATTGTGGAGGACAAGCCGCCTGCCGGCGACGAAGCGCAACTGTCCTGTTATGCGACGTAATGGCATACTCTATTGTTTATTCAGCGCCGGTGATACAAGCTTCCAAACACCCGCTCCGCCGCTCGCTCCACGATCCCCGCCTTCACCGGCTTCTCGGCTATATACTTCCGCACCCGCAAAAAATCCCTCATGCCCTTGATTGTCCGCGAATTGCGCTTTATCCATCGCATTATTTCCGATAAAGCATTTGAGGTCAATAAGGCTCATGTCGCCGTCGTGGAGCGTTCGCAAGCTTCTCAATACTTATAATAACGGGATTGTCATGCAAATTGCTTTGGCGTAAGACACGGTGTCAGACGCCGGCTTGTCAATGGGTCAAGTTTAGCTCAAGCGGCGAGGCGTCTTGCAAGCGTTGCATTATGGACGAAGTTCGTTCTGTCTAGCCTTTGTCTTTGGACATTCGGTTCACAAACCGGATGTCCGTTACAGCCGGCATATTTTCCGCCGATACATAATACATGAGTACTATAAAACTGCCGTCTATCTTTTCTTCCGGCATGGTGATGCAAGCGCAAAAATCCGTCGCTATATGGGGATATATTGCCGATAACAATCATTCTGATAAAAAAACAAAAAAAACAATTATATCCGTCGCCTTTCTTGGCAAAACATACACAGCCGAGCCTGATATGGAAGGAACATGGCGCGTCGCCCTTGATCCGGCGCAGGCGGGCGGTCCATATATGATGCGCATTGGCTGCGGCGCTGAATCAGGCGATTCTTCGCTTGTCATAGACGATGTGTACATCGGGGACGTTTTTCTGTGCGCCGGACAGTCCAACATGGAACTCCAGATGGAGCGCCTCAAAGACGATTGCCCTGAAGAATGGGCGCTGGAATCGCATCCTGTTATCCGTGAACTGCGTTTTCCCTATGCGACAAATTTTTCTTCGCCGCAGGATGACACGGCGCAAGCCGTATGGAAACAGGCGTCAAGGGAAACACTGGGCGATTTTTCCGGTACCGCGTACTTCTTTGCGAAAAAATGGAGCGAGATTCACCATATCCCGGTTGGTCTCATCATCGCCGCCGTAGGAGGAGCGACCATCGAATGTTTTATGAGCAAGGAAACCCTGCGCGCCGTTCACTCGCACGGTACGGAACTGGCGTCGTATGCGGACAGACTCGCTGACGCCGCGTACGCCGATGCGCTCATTGCGGAAAACGCGAGAGAAACCGGAGCGTGGGATGCGTTAGTTTCACGTTCCCGCGATCCGCTTGCGGGCGATAAACACTTCCTTTCCGGACAGTGGACAGACAGCGGGTCTATTGCGCTTCCGGGGCGGTTTGCCGAACAATCAGCGGATTTCAAAGATTTTCAAGGCGTTGCGTACTTTAAACGCAATTTTATGGTGCGCGCTGAAGACGCGGGCAAGAAGGCGAACCTCTGGCTTGGAACCATTGTCGATTCGGACGCGGCTTTTGTCAATGGGAAGTACATTGGAGAAACCGGCTACCGGTATCCACCCAGAAAGTACGCCATCCCCCAAGGGCTGTTGCGCGAAGGCAAGAACGCCATTGTCTTGCGGGTGGTGTGCAACAGCGGCTTGGGTGAGGTTACGCTTGACAAGCCCTTCGCCGTCTTTTTCGGAACCGCCGCAGGGAGCGCGAAAACCGATCTGCCCTCGGACAATATTGATTTAACCGGCGAATGGCGGTACAAGATAACCCTCAAAACCGTCGCCCGCCCCGCAAACTTCTTCATACATTGGCAACCTTCGGGTCTTTACAATGCGCTTATCGCGCCGGCGTTGCGCCTGCCGCTCCGCGCCGCGCTTTGGTATCAAGGCGAATCCAATGCGAACACCATGGAGGACGCCCGTGAATACAAGACGCTTTTAGAGGCGATGATCAAGGAATGGCGCGGCAAAGCGGGAGCGGAGAATCTTCCATTTGTCATTGCCGGTCTTCCTGTTTTCGGTTCCGCCGAAGACCCGTTGCGCCCGCTGTGGGCTACATTGCGGAAATCTCAAGAGGCGGTTGCGTCGACCGCTCGCCGGACGGCGATGACCGACTGTTACGATTTGGGAGAATGGAACGATCTCCATCCGGTGAACAAGCGGGGAATAGGAGAACGCTTGTTTATTGCCGCTCAAACTGTCGTTTGAAAAAAGGAAGCGGAGGCGTTTTATACCGCTATGTCATAGCGACCGCTATAATAACGGCGTTATGTGCGGTCGTTTTCTTTCTTTTTTATATCAATTTTTAGTTTTTCGTTCCACGCTTCGATTTTCTTTTTCATTAATTCGGCGTTATCGCTTTCCCCTAGTATGCTATAGAGATAGCGTAAAGAACTGATGAAATCAACGCTCTTTTTAAAGTCGTTCTCCGCCTGGGAGGCTATTTCATATTTTTCCCGAAAAATATTCGCGCCTTTAGAGAGCAGTTTTTTAATAAGCCTGAGGTGGTAGACTGTAGGTTCATAGTCAGGAGAACGGAGATCCGTATTGGACACCGCCTTTTTTAGATCCAGAAAATTTTTTGTTATCGTTATAGAACGCCCTTCAAGATCAATGAGCATCCATTTCCATTTAGGATTCTCTCCATAGGCGGCTTTGAGCAAATCAAGGGAAAGACCTAGTTTTCTCACCAGAAAATAGCGTTCTCGCTCGCTGAATGACACAATGAGTTCAATTTTATCCTCATAATCTCCATACGGCGCGTCAAGGAAGGGGGAAACCACTTCTTCCATAAGCGTAATCGCATTAAGGAATGATTTTCTCGCATTATTTATGGTGTCTTCATTCTTTTTTTTCAGCATCGAAACGGAAAGAGTGTTCAGAATAATGTAATAAGAAAAAATATCAAGCGTTCCATTAGCCAATTTCAACTTGCTTAATGCAAGCTCCTTCGGAGCTTCGGGCATTTCAGTCAAAAATTTCGCTTTCCACGCGAGAATCGTATCAATTGAACTTTGATAATCGGAACATTTATCCAGATATTGCTGCCTTTTGTCGTCGGACATCATGTACTCCTTTTCCATATTTTGCAAGCATCTCGTCTGCGTGCGCAAGGGCGGCGGCGCCCGCGTCTCCACCAAGCATTCGGGCAATCTCTCCCCGCCGCTCTTCCGCGTTCAAGGGAGCGACGCCGGTAAAAGTTCTGCCCGCCTCGCTTCTTTTTTCCACTTTAAGATGATTATCGGCGCGGACGGCGATGCTTGCAAGATGGGTGACGCAAAAAATCTGCTTCATGCTGCCGATTTTCGCCAGATATTCTCCTACGGCAACCGCGACTTCCCCGCCGATGCCCGTATCTATTTCATCGAAAACCAGCGTTTCAAGCGTATCCGCGTCTGAAAGCACAGTCTTGATGGCAAGCATCACACGGGAAAGCTCGCCCCCGGACGCTATGCGGGAAAGCTCTTTAAGCGGCTCGCCCGCGTTCGCTGATATAAGGAAGCCGATGTTGTCCGCGCCCCACGGTCCGCAGACAAGACCGGACTCTCCCTTGGAGGCGACTTCAACTTCAAAACGGGCGTGAGGCATGCCCAAGTGTGTCAAAATCCCGGTGATTTTGCCGCTTAGCTCGCGGGCCGCATCCTTCCGTTTCCCGCTTAACGCAGTCGCCCGGCTTGCGATATCCTTTTCAAGAGCGGCGATTTCCATCTTGAGCTTGTCGCGGTTTTCCTCAATGCGTGAAAGCGCTTCAATGTCCGCTTCCGCCTTTTCTTTGTACGCGAGAATTCCATCCTCGTCATTGAAAAGCCCCGCATTGCCGCCGCCATATTTTTTCTTCAATTTGAGCAGTACATTCAGCCGCCCCTCAACTTCCTCAAGCCGTTCGGGATCATAGGACAAGAGATAACGATAGTTGCGGAATTCTTCGGCAATATCCTCGGCTTCGTAGAACATATCTTCCACCCGTTTCAGGAGAGTGGAAAGAGAACCGTCAATATCCGAGGCGTTTTCAAGACATGTCCGCGCGCGCCGCGCCAAGGTTAGTACGGAATCCCCGCCGTCAAAAAAGGCTTCCGCCGCGTTGTTCACGTAACCGGTCAGTTTTTCAAAATCGCCTAGACGGGAAGATTCGTTTTCAAGCTCCTGTATTTCGCCCTTTTGGGGATTCGCCGCAGTTATTTCATCAACCGCGTATTGGAGCATTTCGATCTTGGTCTCACGATCCTTCTCCATACCGGCTTGCGTTTCAAGAATTTTCCGCTTGCCGGCAAGTTCCAGAAACATGCGGTTGAAGTCAAGGGCTTCATGCTCAAGATGCGCGAAACCGTCGAGGTACTTCCGGTGGTTCTCGCCATGCATGAGGGTTTCGTGCGAATGTTGCCCATGCAGATCAAAGAGCAACGCCATAAATTCCGCCAAATCCGCGCGCGTTACGGGTGCGTTTTGTATATAAATGGCGCTTCTGCCCGAAGATTTAATGCTCCGCCTGATAATGACCTGAGACTCTTCGCACTCAATGTCCTTTGACGCAAGCCAATCAAAGGCTTCTCTATTGCCGGTTCCGATTGACGCCACTGCGGAAACGCTCGCCTCATCGGCGCCGGTGCGTATCACGCCGCCGTCCGTTTTTCCGCCAAGAAGGAAGCTCAAAGATCCCACGATGATGGACTTTCCCGCTCCTGTTTCGCCTGTCAGTACATTAAACCCTTTTTGAAAGGAGAGAGAAAGGCTGTCAATGAGCGCGTAGTTCTTGATATTGATTTCTTCAAGCATACTTTTAATAACTATACTCTTGAAAGTTTTTTTTTGCAAGGGGATAGTATGAATCTGTTTCAAAATGCTTTTTTTAAGTTTTACATGGCGGGGCTATTGCCGGTCGCTCCTTTACAAAAAACAAAGAAAAGCCCATCACTCTTCATGACTTGTTTATATTCTCCACATGCCGGACGCCTTATGTGGCTGAGTCCGGCGTCCACGCCCCGAAGCGCGTCCGGGGCGCCTTCATTGTTCCCTCAGGAGGTCTTGCCAGCCAAACACGCCGGAGTTAAACCGGAAAAATCATGCTTGATTTTAAGAGAATCAAGTATTTGAGATATTTGCCCCCGGTGATGGGTGTTGTGCGCGATGAGATTCTGGGCGGAAAAGGAGAGCGGAACGGACGCCGGATTCCCGCCGTACCATCCAATGGGAACCTGTTTTGCGTAGTCCTCATCAGTTAAAACCTCGGACAGTTTGACGTACACATCGTCCGCCACGGCAAGAGCGTCCGCCACCGCCTTCCACTGCGCTTCGGCGAGCGTTCCTTCAAAATTGGGGAGGTTGTCCAGCGGTTTCAAGATTTCCCGCGCCGCACCATTGTCTTTGATCGCTTCCTTAAAAAACGAGCCAAGGAAGAAACGGGCGCCGCCCAGTATGTGCCGCGTCAATCCTGACAAGCTGCCATAATAGCTGCCCCGATCCAACTCTCGCTCTTCATTGGAAAGATCGCCCAAAAGGGAGAGAACCGCACTGTCCGCCTCCTTGTTATATTTTGCAAAAACAAGAAAAATATCCTTCATATATTACTCCTATCGCTCCTTGTAAGATGACGCGGGTGACATATATCACACCGCGTTATAGACTCTGGCGCCATTGCGACGCCAAGCGTAACAATCATGTTTCCACCATTTTTTCAATGAGATGATGAGAGGCTTCATGGTTTTGCCTCCACAACGCCAACGTCGTGCCCATAAGCGCATGGGTGTATGGTTTTTTTCCCATGTTTTCCATCACTTCCTCAACGGGGACCACCTCCATATCGACATATTCATCTTCGTCAAGACGCTGGGAAGGCAGGAGAGACAGATCTTCCGCCAGAAAGAAGTGGACGCGGTTGTTCATAATAGCCGGATTCGGACTCATTTCGCCCAGCTTGGTGATCTTTTTTGCGGTATAGGCGGTCTCTTCTTCCAGTTCCCGAAGCGCGGCCTGGCTTGAATCCTCGTCCGCTTCAAGAACCCCGCCCGGAAACTCAAGGCTTAACTCCTGCGCCCCATGCCGCCACTGCCTCACCATGACGAAAAATCTGCGCCCGTCCTTCTCCAGCACAGGCGCCACTATTGTCCAATCAGCGGCGTCCAACCCCATAAAGACGCCCGTGCGCCTCTTGTCGGGCGAGCGGCACACGCTCTCGTATACGGAAAAAACGCGGCACTTGTAAACCTCTCTCCGCTCCTCTTCCCGCCATACGAGGTTGTCGTACTTAGTCGGCATATTTTGCCACGGCTTGCTCATACATGGCGACATATTTCTGCGCTGATTTCTTCCATGAAAAATCAAGTTTCATGCCGCGGACTCGCATCTTTTCGATCTGCGCCCGCCGGTTGTAATACGCCCAGTTCGCCCATCCAACCGTATCGTAAATGGAACGCGGATTCAACTGGTCAAACATAAAGCCTGTGCCTTCGCTGGTCTCCTGATTGAAATTTTCAACCGTATCCGCCAAGCCGCCGGTATTTCTGACAATGGGCAGGGCGCCATACGCAAGGGAGTACATCTGATTGAGACCGCACGGCTCATACCGGCTCGGCATGAGGAAGAAATCGCTGCCCGCTTCAATAAGGTGGCTCGCGGCTTCGCTGTATTCGATCTTCGCCTTGAAATTGGAAAGGCGGGACGCGAGGCTGCGGATTTCATTCTCGCACCAAGAGTCGCCGGTTCCGACAAGCGCCAGTTGCAGTTCCATATCGCGGCAAATATTCCATGCTGATCCGTAGGAAGGTCCGAAAAGCTCGCCCACGCCTTTTTGCTCTGTGAGGCGGGTGGCCATGCCGATGACCGGTACATCGGGATTTTGAGGCAACCCGAACTCGCGCTGAAGCGCTTCCTTCGCCTTCGCCTTGCCTTCTTTAACCGTAGCGCTGTCGTAGTTCAACGGAATATACGAGTCTTTCTTGGGACTCCAAACCTGGGTGTCGATGCCGTTCAATATGCCGGTGTAATCGGACGACCGGTACCGCAAAGAACTGTCCAAACGGAAGCCGAACGCTTGCGTTTGGGTTTCCTGCGCGTAACGCGGCGAAACTGTGCTGAGCTTATCCGCGCTATGAATCCCCGCTTTGAGGAAATTCATCATATTCCAGTCTTCAAACCCGGCTTGATGAAAAATATCCCAACCGAGATTGGTAAGGGGATAGTTTTCCTTATGGTAAATCCCCTGATAGCCCAAGTTATGGATGGTCAAGATTGAAGCCGTTTTTTCAAACCCGTCGCGCCGCTCGCCATATTTCAGAAAGACCGGCGCCAACGCCGTCTGCCAATCATGCGCGTGCAGTATATCGGGATACCAGTCCAGTTTCCGGCACAGTTCAAAAACGATCTTGCTGAAGAAAATGAAGCGCCTCGGATTGTCAAAATAGTCAGGCTCGTACTGCTCTCCATAAATGCCGATCTTACTGCCGAAGAAGTCGTTGTGTTCAATAAAATAGACCTGGATGGGATTCTTCTTGGAAGCCCCGTCCAGGTCCGTCGTATAGACGGCGCTTTTTACCTCCATGTCGTTCATGCTTGTCGCAAGCGGCATTTCAAGATCGCGCAACCCGAGTTTCACCCTATCGACTTTGAAATACCGCGGAACGACGATGCGAACTTCATGTCCCATCTTTGCAAGCGTAAGAGCCAACGCTGAAACCGCGTCGGCTAAACCGCCTGTTTTCACAAAAGGAGCCGCTTCACTTGCGGCCATTAATATTTTCATATAACTCCTCTCTATATGTCATAACCCATTAAAACTGTTTCAAGCCATCGCCTTTGCATTGTAAAGCGGCGTTGAAACAGCCTCGTTTCCAAACCTAAAAAGAGTCCGCCATCGAAAGCCCGTTGGCTTTTAGAATCTGCAACCCTTTCTCGTGATCCGCGAGTTTAAAAATAACCACCGCCTTTCCCGCCTTGTTTTCAAGCGACGCATACAGGTACTCAATGTTTACCTGCGACTTTTGGAAAAGCTCCATAACATGAGCGAGACCGCCCGGTCTGTCCTCAATTTCCACCGCCGCGATGGTGGTGATGCGCGTGGTAAAGCCGGCTTCGCTCAAAGCGCGCAACGCGGCGTCGTGCTGATCAGCGATAATCCGCAGAATCCCAAAATCCGCAGTGTCGGCTATGCTTATGGCGCGCATGTTTACGCCCGCTTCAGCGAGAACACGGGTCACTTCACCCAGCCTGCCCACCTTGTTTTCAAGGAAAACGGTGATTTGTTTTAACTCCATTTGGTTTCCTCCTAGATTTTTCTTCGGTCAATCACCCGTTTCGACTTGCCCATTGAACGCTCAATGGTTTTCGGCTCGACGAGTTTGACCTTGAGACCGACTTGCAATTTAGACTTCATCACGCTCTCAATGCGATGCCGCAGTCCTTCAAGGTCCCTGGTTTCATCGCTGAAAAATTCCTGTTTCACTTCGACCTGAAGCTCTATTTCATCAAGGTGGGACTGACCGCGATCAACAACGATGAGGTAATGCGGTTCGGCGCCTTCTATCTCAATGAGCGCGTGTTCTATCTGGCTGGGGAATACATTTACGCCGCGGATGATAAGCATGTCGTCGGTGCGCCCAAAAAGGCGGTGCATCTTTCTGGTGGTGCGTCCGCAGGAACAAGGCTCTGTGATGAAGTAGGTGATGTCCCGCGTACGGTACCGCAGGAGCGGCGTGCCTTCCTTGGTGAGCGTGGTGAACACCAGCTCGCCTCTTTCACCGTCGGGAAGCGCCTCGCCGGTTTCAGGATCAATTATTTCCGGGTAAAAAAGGTCTTCGTTTATGTGCAACCCATTCTGCGCCTCACATTCAAAAGCGACGCCCGGTCCAATGATTTCGGTCAACCCGTAGATGTCGTAGGCTTTCATGTTGTAGAGGGCTTCTATTTCCTTCCGCATGTTTTCGCTCCACGGCTCCGCGCCGAAGCACCCCTTGCTGACGGGCAGCTTCTTGAGATCAACGCCCCGCTCTCTGGCTTCTTCGGCCATGTAGAGCGCGTAAGACGGGGTGCAGGTGAGCATGGTTGAACCGAACGCCTCCATCACCATGAGTTGCCGCTCCGTGTTGCCGGACGACATGGGCAACACATTCGCGCCTATTGTACGCGCCCCGTAATGGGCGCCGAGGCCGCCGGTGAACAGGCCGTATCCATAGCAATTCTGCACCGTATCATACGCCGTACAGCCGCCGCCGGCAAGCGTACGCGCCATTGACTCGCCCCAAATCTCAATGTCTTTGCGGGTGTACGCGTCGACAACCGGAATGCCGGTGGTGCCGGAGGACAAATGCACCTCTTCGATCATCGACGGGGCACACGCCAAAAAACCATAGGGGAAATTCTCCCGCATATCGTCCTTGGTGGTAAAAGGAAGTCTCTCTATGTCTTCAAGCGTATGAATATCGCGCGCTCGTACACCACGCTCATCCATCTTTCTTCTATAAAAAGGCGCACTTTCGTAGAGGTTCTCCACCAGATTTTTAAGCCGCGCCAGTTGCAGCCTCTTGCGCGCGTCCACGCCCATAGATTCATATTCAGGATTGAATATCATATACACCCCTTCTTTATAAGTATTCCATGTTTTGCGCTAGAAAGCAAGCGAAAAAACAGGTTTTTACGGGTATCGGATTTCATGGTTAGAGTCATCCACGCCCGGCGATGTCAGCGCGCGGCTTTCACCGCGTCAAATTCCCGTTGGATTTCCGCTGACGGCGCTTTGGTGAGCAGGCTCACCACGAAAATGACCGCGCATGAAAGCATGAATGACGGAAGCAATTCGTATATGGCGAAGGCTCCTCCAAATTGGCTGATGACATTCTTCCAAAGCACGACCATGACGCCGCCCGACACCATGCCGGCCGCCGCGCCCGCAAGCGTCGTGCGTTTCCAGAACAGGGAGAAAAGCACCAGCGGCCCAAACGCCGCTCCAAATCCCGCCCATGCGTAGGAGACGATCTGAAATATAGACTGGCTCCCCGAAAGCGCGATGATCGTCCCGAAAATGGTGACCAATACTATTGCGAGCCTCGCCACCCACATCACCGCAGATTCCCGCGCCTTTTCGAAGAACGATTTGAAAAGATCATTCGCCAGGGACGAGGAGACCGCGAGCATGTAGGAATCCGAGGAACTCATGGAGGCCGCGAGGATGCCCGACAGCGCCAAGCCCGCGATGAGCGGCGGGAAGAAATCCGACGTCAAATGCAGGAAGATGTTTTCCGCGTCGCTCGCGGTGCGGAGCAGGCCGGGGAAATAGGCGCGTCCGATGAGCCCGATGGCGACCGCCGCGAAGAGGGAGATGAAACACCATATAACGGCGATATATTTTGACGTGCGTATTTTCGACGCATTTTCTATAGCCATAAAGCGTATCAGGACATGGGGCATGCCGAAATAGCCCAGTCCCCACGCGAGGCACGAGAAGACGCTGAGGAGGGGGTAGCTGGCGCCCACGCCGAATTGAGGCGCGCCATCCGCGACCGCCTGAACGCCGTCTTGCATGACCGGCGTCGCGACGCCGAAGAGGTCCAGAAACCGGGGGATGTCGCTTATCCGCTCGGCTATGCCGTTGAAGCCGCCGGAGAACACGAAGCCGAAGGCGAGCACAGCCACCAAGGCGAAGGACATAAGGATGCCCTGGATGAGGTCGGTCATGCAGACCGCGAGAAAGCCGCCGAGCAGGGTGTATATCAGGAGAATCACCGCGCCGAGTATCACCATCGCTGAATAATACTGTTCCGCGTTAAACACATAGGTGAACAGTTTGCCGAAGACGGCGAATTGCGACGCGGTGTATATAGAAAAGAAGACAAGAATGATGATCGCGGCGAAGGTTTTCAGGACGTTCTTTTTATCATGGAAGCGCTTGCTGAAGAATTCAGGCAGGGTGATGGCGTTGTTTGCGGTTTGGGAATACGTTCTGATGCGCTTGGCGACCAGATGCCAGTTGATCCACGTTCCGGCAAAGAGGCCCACCGCAGTCCAAAACGCCTCGCCGCAGCCGGTGAAGTAGGCGACGCCGGGCAATCCCATAAGCAGCCAGCCGGACATGTCGGACGCCTCGGCGCTCATAGCCGCGACCCAGGGACCCAGCCCCCGCTTTCCTATAAAGTATTCCTCAATGCCGGTGTTGCTCCTGCGGGCGTACCATATACCCACCGCGATGGTAATCAACAGGTATACAACTATGCCTATTAACATCTGTATATTTGCAACGGTCATGCCACCTCCTTATTGTTGGCAACGATAATGAATAAGATTACATATCATAGGAAGCATATAAAAAAGTGAAAAAATAATCAATGGGGAGAAAAGGCGTAGAGGCGTAGAGAAGGAAGGCGCGCGAAAAACCGCGTCACCTTTCCCTGACACCACGGCGGGCAATAACGGTGTCAGACGCCACACGAAAAAGCCGGTGTCTGACACCGCCGCACCCCGCAACGATGCCGTTTATAGGATTCTATGTTTCCGCGAGCGGACGGCGTTCCGCGCGAATCGCCGCCCTCCCCTTCCTAAAAAGACGGAATTCGTAAAAAGAACCCTTGCGTACAAACGCGCTCTCTGTTATAATACAACCCATGAACGCAAACGTAGCAAACAACAACACACCTCGCGCTGGAGAAGCCCGACGCTTCCTTGCCGTGATTTTGGGGGGGGGGGGGGGGGGGGGGGGGGGGGGGGGGGGCGGGGGGGGGGGGGGGGGGCGGGGGGGGGGGGCGCGGCGGGGGGGGCCCGCGCGGGGCGGCGGGGGGGGG
>JAISCC010000110.1 GCA_031265845.1 Treponema sp. | reverse complement strand
CCACCCCCACCCCCCCCCCCCCCCCCCCCCCCCCCCCCCCCCCCCCCCCCCCCCCCCCCCCCCCCCCCCCCCCTGACCGTACGTTTCGTTGCCTCCAGATTCATCCTTCCCTGCTCTGCGCCGATCCATATATTGAAAAGCGTTTTGTTAATCCGCTCCTTCACGACGCCCGTTATGACGCGCTGTTTTTCCCCGTTTCTATGAAAGACGGCGCTTCTTCACCGGCGTCTCCGGCTTGCGGATGTCCTTTGACAAAAGACTGGCGCAGGGAAGCGTCCGTTAAAATTACCGCTCTGGCTGAGTTGTGCATGCAATCCGACGACGCGGCGCTGGAAATACAGAGTCTTTTCTACCAGCTTTGGGGGCTTTTTTTTGCCAATACGATTGCCGTTTCCGAACCTATGGAAGCCAATATTCTTCGGGAAGACGCCGCCCTTAAACGAATGATTTCTTTCATTCAAGAACATTACAGCGAGAAAATACGCCTTGATGATATTGCCAGGGCTGGAGGGGTCTGTAGAAGCAAATGCTGTCTCCTTTTCAAGCGGGCGCTTCAGCAGACTGTTTTTGAATATCTATTACATTTGAGGATTCGCCGAAGCGTCAGCCTTCTTTCCGGTCAAAAGTTAAATATAACCGAAGTGGCCAACGCATCCGGTTTTGCCGGAACCAGTTATTATGGGGAAATATTCAAACGGACAACCGGATTAAGCCCCAGTGAGTACCGTCAAAAGCTGCGGGAAAAAGGTGTGGATTTCCACGCGGATTCCCTTCCAAACTCGCAAAGCTTGGTTTAATGCCCCGCCGAATCTTTCGCCGAATATGCGGTTCGCTACAGCATATTGCCGCAACAACGCTTTGCCATAATCAGTCAGCGCATCCTGTATCGCTTCATAGGGGACGGACACCTCAACATATCCGCGTACATACGGCGCTATTTCATACGGGTTCTCCCGCGCAATGAAGAACTGGGAGGGCGGATCCGCCGCGTCGTCAAAAAATCCGTTTTCACTTAAAGGAGCGTCCTTGCATAAACCCGCGTCCCTGCGGAGGCGCGACTTGATGATCCGCAACAGAGCCGTCTGCGTCGGCTTTGTCAAAAAAAGAATTCCTCGGTTTGGCTGCCGTGGGCGCCGCCGGCAAACTCGTATCGCGTCCGCTTTATCGGCGCGTCGCGCCCATAATCGGCGGTTTGGATTGGTCTTTTTTATGGCGGGTATATTCTTCTTTTGGAACAGACTCATATTCCAGAAAATTCAAAGCAAATCGCGCCTGACGCGGTTTCCGCAGCGTGTTATTCTTGACTCATGGACATAAAAATGGTATATTCATAATCGTTATGAAGAATTCAGCGTTCTTTTCTATTTTATCGCTCATTTTGTTGTCCGCATGACAAGGCGTTTCGCAAAATGCGGCGAATTTTAAAACATCTGCAACGTATGCGCCGCATACACGGGAAAAACAGGCGGATAGTCTAGCTGGTTCAGGAAGGAGAAACAAGCCCATCGGCTAAAACAGAATGAGCGGCCCGGCAACCGAAACAGCCCATTACATCTCTGAAATTGACAAACTCTACCGGGCGGGGAACGCCACCGAACACAGCTATCGCCCTGCCCTCAAGAGTTTGTTTGAAAAAATCACCGCCGGATTAACGATAACCAACGAGCCGAAACGCATAGCGTGCGGGGCGCCGGACTACATCGTCACCAAAGGCGGCATTCCTTTAGGTTACATAGAAGCGAAGGACATTCCCGTAGGCGTTGATAACAAACAGAACAAAGAACAATTTGACCGCTACAAACAATCGCTTGGAAACTTAATAATAACCAATTATTTGACATTTCAGCTTTTTGTTGACGGCGAATTACGTGTATCGGCGTCATTGGCGCATGAAAGCGAAGGAAGCATAACCCCGGATAAAAAGCAATTTCCCGTTTTTTTGGAACTGGCAAGCCAGTTTGCGGCATATTCTGGCAAGACAATTTGCAATTCAGAGCGGCTTGCAAAGATGATGGCTGATAAAGCGAAATTGCTTGCCGCTATTATCAAAACCGCCCTCAAAGAGAAAGCGGATGACGACACGCTTTCCAGTCAGTATGAGGGTTTTAAGAAAATCCTCATTCATAACCTTGAAGTTGATGAATTTGCTGGCGTCTACGCTCAGACCCTCGCCTATGGACTTTTCGCGGCGCGTCTTAATCAAAAAGGCAACCAGCGCTTTACCCGCTATCTTGCCGCGCAGTTAATACCGCAGTCAAATCCGTTTTTGCGGAAATTTTTCAATTATGCGGCTGGAATAAACCTTGACAGCCGCATTACATGGATAGTAGACGCGCTTGCGGATATTTTTAATTGCGTCGCGGTTGAAGAGATCCAAAAAGAATTCGATAGGGCGGCGCAAGACCCCTATATCCATTTTTACGAAACCTTTCTTGCCGAATATGACCCCGCATTGAGGGAAACTAGGGGCGTGTATTATACCCCCGTCCCGGTGGTGAAATTTATTGTCCAAGCCGTTGATGATATTCTGAAAAATGAATTCAATTTGCAAAAAGGGCTTGCCGATCATTCTAAAATCAAATGCGCTATTTCGGGAAAAGACGGAAAACCGGAAACAACAGAATTGCACAAGGCGCAGATACTTGACCCCGCCGCTGGAACTGGAACATTCCTTGCAGAAGTGATAGATAAAATTTATTCTTATTTTTCCAAAAATAAAGGCGCATGGGTTGACTATTGCGACAAGCATGTAATCCCGCGCATAAACGGACTTGAAATCCTTATGGCCTCTTACGCGATGGCGCATTTCAAACTTGACATGAAACTCAAGGAGACCGGCTATGCCTTCAAAGATGACAGCCGGTTGCGGGTGTATCTTACCAACAGCCTTGAGGAACCGCCGAATAAATCGCCCGAATTATTTATGGAAAAATGGCTTGCCGAGGAAGCGAAAGAAGCGAACAAGGTTAAGCGGGATTCGCCTGTAATGATTGTGCTGGGCAATCCGCCGTATAACGTGAGCAGTCAAAACAAAAATGGCTGGATAGACAGTTTGTTGTCTGACTATAAAAAGGAACCTGATACTAATGACAAACTGAAAGAACAAAAACTCAATCTGGATGATGATTATGTAAAGTTTATCCGATACGGCCAATTCTTTGTTGAAAAGAATAAAACAGGCGTATTGGCTTATATAAACAATCATAGTTTCCTTGATAATCCTTCATTTAGAGGCATGCGATGGAATTTGTTAAATGCTTTTGATAAAATATACATATTGGATTTGCATGGAAATTCAAAAAGAAAAGAATATATTCCGGGCGGCGGCAAAGATGAGAATGTTTTTGATATACAAATGGGCGTAAGCGTTAACATTTTTATTAAAACAAATGTAAAGAAAGAGCATACTCTTGCTGATGTTTTCCATGCTGATTTATACGGCAAGCGCGCTTCAAAATATTCTTTTTTGCTTGAAAATACCCTTTCGACAACCAAATGGAACAAAATCACGCCGTCAACGCCATTCTACTTTTTTGTGCCTAAAGATTTTAGCAGGCAGGCTGATTATGAACATGGTTTTCCAGTTAAAGATTTATTTCTGATTTATAATTCCGGCGTAAAAACAGACAGGGACGCCTTGTTTATCGATTTTGAAATAGCTGTACTGGAAGAACGCATAAAAACCCTGCTTTCAGGCGCATATGACGATACTTTCAAGGAAAATTATAATATCCATGACAGCGGAAGTTATAAATTGACAAAAGTTGTCGCGGGAAAAAAATATAATCAGGACAATATAAAGAGCATACAATACCGCCCTTTTGACAATAGACATATCTATTATGAAAGGGGCGTTACCAGCAGACCTGCCTATGAAGTAGTCAAGCATTTTCTTGCCGGCGAGAATATTGCGCTTGTTCTATTAAGAAATATGCCGTCTTTTGAAAACTGGAGCGGCGTTTTTATTACAGCCGATATGGCTGAATTTGGAATTGGAGGCTCGTTCCCCGGCAATTCCGCTCCGCTCTTCCCCCTATATCTTTATCCCGGCAATGAGTCGCTGGACATCAGTGAACCACGCCGTCCGAATCTTAATATGGAAATTGTCGATATTATTGCTGATAAAACCGGACTTTCCTTCACCACAGAAAAACAAGATAATAAAAATACATTCGCCCCAATTGATTTGCTTGATTATATCTACGCCGTTCTATACAGCAATAATTACCGTACGAAATACAAAGAATTCCTGAAAATAGACTTTCCCCGCGTCCCCTATCCTTCAGACGCGGAGCAGTTTCAAAAGCTTGTTTCTATCGGTTCCTTATTGCGTAACCTTCATTTGATGAAAAGCATTATCCCCCCCCCCCCCCGCAATGGATATGGCCGATTTTCCGATTGCCGGGACAAATGAAATCGAAACTGTGAATTATAAAGAGAAAAAGGTATACGTCAACAAACACCAGTATTTTGAGAACATAGCTCCGGAAATATGGGGCTACTACATCGGCGGCTATCAGCCAGCCGAAAAATGGCTCAAAGACCGCAAACGCCGCGTTTTGTCTTTTGATGATATTGAGCGTTACCAAAAAATTATCTCCATCCTTAAAACGACAATCGAATTGCAGGCGCAGATTGACGAGGCGGCGCTATGATGTATATAATTGATGTCTGTCAGACAGACGCTGATTACGTTTTAATGAAAGAGAAGGAGATGTCGCATGGGTGTTATGGATTATTACCATCAGGGCGTAAAGCTGGTCCAGCAGGGGGATTACGACGCGGCAATTGAGGTGTTTAACACAGCTTTGGACGAGGACCCTGACAGTTTTTATATTCTTGACCGCAGGGCCGACGCCTATCGCCGAAAAAAGGAAATAGAAAAGGCGGTGGCGGACTATACCCGCATGATCGCCCTTAAACCCCAGAACCCTGACGGCTGGAACAGCCGGGGCAACCTGTACCGCGAGCTTGGCGAGTATGACAAGGCTATCGCCGACTTTACCCAATGCATCCCCCTGTCGCCGCCCAACTACGGCTCGTATTGGTCAAACCGGGGCATCGCTTGCTACGAGAAAGGCGATTTGGACGCCGCCATCGCTGACCTCAATATGTCCATTGCATGTTGGACAGACCCCGAATGTTCCGACTGGGCGCTTCTCCACCGGGGATTGGTGTGGAAGAAGAAGGGGGAGTTGGACAAGGCGCTGGAGGATTTTACGCTGGCTTCGACCTATGACTCAAGGAACGATGAAGCTTTTTACCAGGCGGGTTGCATCTGGTTTATGCGGGCCGAGTATGACCGGGCAATCGAGTGTTTTTCGGGGGCTATCGCGGCAAGAGACGATAGCGCGGACAACTGGCTGGCGCGGGGAGTCTGCTATTGGAACAAATGCATCAAAGACAAGATCGGCTTTTGGGACGAAAGGGGCGAGACCATAGACCTTGCTGTTGATGACTTTACCCAGGCGATAGCATGTTCTCCCGATATGGCGGAAGCGTATTTTAACCGGGGTGTGGCGCGTTGCTCCAAGTCGCGGGAAAGCAACAACCTGATAAAAGCGATCATCACGCAGAAAGCCGCTGACGACACGGAGCGGGCGTTATTGCTGGCGCAACTTGGGCATATAGGCGGCAAAAACCTTATCCCTCATGCTGACGCCCTGTTGCGAAGGCTTCGCTCCAACCGGGACCAAGTCGATGTTCTTATGGCTGAAAGCGCTGGTCTTATAGCGGAGGACGACGCCCGGGAAGCCATCGAAGACTTGTCCCGCGCCATCACCCTTGAGCCGGACAACGCGGAAGCCTACTATCAACGGGGGCTTGCCTACGCTTTGATAGGGGAAGCGGACAAAGCCTTGTCGGATTACGAACAAACCTGCGCCCTGAACCCGAACCACGACAAAGCCGCCGAAAACCGGGATGAACTGCTGAAAAAACAATAAAAAATTCAGCCGCAAACTTCACGAGCGGACGCGACCGGGGCGGACTTGCTCCGTCCGTTTCCACAGCGCGCTGTTCGTGTTTTCTACGCGGATGTCAAATTTTTGACCCAGCGCTCCTTGTTGAAAAAATGCCTTGCGACAAGGTATTTGGCTACGTCGGAAATCTTGAGGATTGCGAACATGGTCACCGGACCCATGCCGGTGAAAAAGGCGAGGAGAAACGCGCCCGGCACAAAGATGAGGGTGTTCACCGAAACATCGGCGTACATGCCCATCGCCGCGTCTCCGCCGGAACGGGAAATGGCGAACAGGGCGTTCAGCAGGCACCACAGCGGCATGTACGCCAGAATGACAAAGATAAAGCCAAGCCCTATGGCGCGGGCGTTGGCGGTGAGGTTTGAAAACACGAGCGGCACAAGAACGATTGACAGCCCGGCGCCGATAATGGCTATGACGATTCCGCCGGCAACTGCGCCTGATTGTATCCACCGCGCCTTTACACGGGCTTCGTCGAGCTTGCCCGCGCCCAGAGCGCCGCCTATGATGATCGCGGATACGGTCCAAATGCCGCTGATAAGCAGGTAGAAGATATTGGCTATGGTGTTGCCCGCCGCCATGCCCGCGACCGTCTCGGCGCCGCCCCGTCCGTTATACAGAGCTACCATGATGGTTTCGCTTGATACCCACGAAATTTCTGACAGGAACATCATCACGGAACGGATGAAAATCTCGCGGACAAGCTTTCCGCTGACGCGCAACAGGGTCGTCAAGCCCGCGTAGAAATCGGGCTTGCTCCGGCGGGCGTAGAGCAGAAAGACAGCGGCTTCAACGCAACGGGCTATCACTGTGGCGATTGCCGCGCCCCGTACGCCCAGAGCCGGGGCGCCCATATTGCCGTAAATGAGAAGCCAGTTGCCGACGGTATTGACCAGCGTCGCCATAGCGGATATGGCGAGCGGGACTTTCGGCGATCCGGTTTCCCGAAAGGAACTGCCCATCGCTATAGAGAACGCCATAGGGAACAACGCGAACGAGCAGAACTTCAAGTAATCCACGCCCTCGGCGACCAGTTCCGCTTTTGCCGCGTTGCCCGCAGTCATCATGCCGAGCATTTCTTCCGGGATGAGCCAGCACAGGCAAAAAGAGAGCGACGCGGCGATCTGGCTAAACAGCGCCTTGAACCGAAAAGCGTCTTTCATGCCCGCAGTATCGTTTGCGCCCTTGTACTGGGCGAGATAGATGCCGCCCGCGCCGCATATCACGTTGATCATTATGATTGAGATGAAGGAGAGTTGATTGGAGATGTTCACCGCCGCCATGCTGATGTCTCCAAGCCCCGCGACCATAAAATTGTCGATAAGGGAGACCATGCTCGTGATAAGCTGCTGGAGCATGACCGGCAGGGCTATGCTTAACGCCTCGCGGTAAAACCCCCATGAACCAAAACGGCGCCCGGCAAAGTGGTGCCCAAAAGATTGCCGCACTAAACCTCCATGAGGCGGTTCAGCAACCAGCCGACGCCAAAAGACAGCCCCGCGACTCCGAGGCTTATCGCCGCCATTTCGGCGAATCGTTTCTTGAAGTCAAGATTTTTTGCGACAGACAGGTAGCAATTAAAAAGGAAGATGATGAAAATCGCGAGCGCCAGCGTTATCGCAAGCGCCCAGAATTTATTCGGAACAAACAGGAAAGGCAGGATGAGCAGAACAACGGTAATCAAATACGCGCTTCCGGTATACAAACTTGATGTTCTGGCTTTTGGATCGCCGTCAGCTTTTGCGGAAAGGTACTCGGAAGCCGCCATAGAAAAAGCCGCGCTCACGCCTGTTATCAGTCCGGCTATGGAGATCGTCTTTGTTTCGCCCAGGGCAAGGGTAAAACCCGCAAGCGCCCCCGTAAGCTCCACCAGCGCGTCGTTAAGCCCAAGCACAATCGAACCCATGTAACGGAGCAACGCTTCATCAAGGCAGGAAAGGAGCGCCTGCTCGTGCGCGTCTTCATCCGCGCTGATCTTCTCAATTTCAGGATACGCTTCTATCAACGCATGGTATTTTTTCGCCGCGACGCCCTCGTTCTTTTCCATGTGTTTCAGAACAAACGTCAGTCCAAGTACGCGGGCAAGCGAGACGATTCTAAATGTTTTGAATACGTCGGGCGCGACCGCGCGTCCAGTATGCGATTCCCAGAACAGCGCGTGGCTGTATTCATCCTGAGCCACGGATCGCAGAATGCGGGCGTTGTGTTCATCCATGCATAACTCCGCCAATTTTGTATAAATGCGGTATTCGGTGATTTCATTTTTTTGACAGACAAGCGCGGTCTTGAGCAGAGCGGGAGGCGTTATCATGGGGTCTAATATACTGAAAAAAGGGCGAGATGTCCAGCATTAAACGGCGCGACGTGCGATTATCCCTCTTTCAATTCTCCTTGCCGCCCTTCGCCTAAGGCTTAACCACGAACCACACGAACAAGATCAGAGCTATCAACGTAAAAGCTCGTGGTTTTGGGGGTTAAGCCTTAAACCTCTTTCTCTGACTTGCCAAAAATGCTGAAAATGTTTTGGCGTCAGACGCCGCCGTCCTTTGTGGGTCAAGTTTAGCGCTCTGCGGCGGGGCGGTTCATTTCACCCGCGAATTAGCCCGG
>JAISCC010000129.1 GCA_031265845.1 Treponema sp. | reverse complement strand
CAAGAAGGCTCATGTCGTCATGGTCGATTTTCGACGTGACATGATAGGTGGCTCCGTCGTGGAGCGTTCGCAAGCTTCTCATACTTATAATAACGGGATTGTCATGCAAATTGCTTTGGTGTCAGACGCCGGCTTGCCAAAAATGCTGAAAATATTTTGATGTCTGACACCGGCTTAGTGGGTCAAGTTTTGGGTCAAGTTTAGAGCAAGCTGCGGGGCGATTGGCAACGGAAATTACAGCGCGCTTCAAAGATAGGCAAAATTACTTTGCCGCTCATTCCCCGCATCATAACCGGACACGCGCACAACCTCACCGGCATTGACATACATCCGGGCGTGTCCATCGGCTCCTGTTTTTTCATTGACCTCAGCGCCGGCGCCGGTGATTGGCGAGACCGCAATCATCGGCGACCATGTGAAACTATGTCATGACACCACCCCGCCATTGAGGACAACCTCCCCATTTACTGGGTGTCCCATTCTGGGCGGCTCAACCGTCATCGGCGCGGGAGTCGTGGCAGACGGCAGACCAAAGCGAGCGTGAAGAACCCGGAGTTGCGGTACAGGAAGCGCAACGCGCCCGCCGCGGAATGCCCTCTCTTTTGTCCCCTTATACAGGACGGCGATCAGGGGGTCGCAAAAAAATTTGAGCGGGAGGTGTTCTGGTTTTACACCATATAGATGCCCTATTCTTCGCTTTTCATTTCAAACCTGTCCTGTTCAGCTTCATTGAGCTTCGGCAAATCGGCGATGCTGTTGAGCCTGAATTGTTTGAGGAACTCCTTGGAGGTGCCGTATTGAATGGGCTTGCCCGGCACGTCTTTTTTCCCCACTTCCCTGACAAGCTCCTTTTCCAGGAGCAGGCGGATCATCGTGTCTGCGGATACGCCGCGTATCGCCTCAACTTCGCTTCTTGTAATGGGTTGGGAATAGGCTATGATGGAAAGCGTCTCCATCGCGGCTCGTGACAACCGGGATTCGTTTTTTCTGCCGTAGCGGTCTTTTAGGTTGTCCCAGTAGTCCTTCTTGGGTGAAATCATAATGCCGCCGCTTATGCGCGTCAGTTCAACGCCCGATGATTCACTTGCATAGCGTTCGCCGAGGTTTTCCAGAGCGTGGTTTACAATTTCCCTGTCAAATCCCGATATACGGACAAGCGCGGACTCTTCAACAGGCTCTGATTCGAGGTACAGTATGGCTTCTATAAGCGCGGTTTCTTTTTCCATTTGCATCAACTACGCGCCAGTATGCCATAATTCCCGCTGTTTGTATAGCTCCGTTCCTCGCGCTTGGCAAACTTGCGGTTGCCTTTTATCCGCTTTTCCGGTACAATCACTCCATGATATATATTCCCAGACCTGAACTGGAACATCTGTGTTCTTCTATATTTCAAAAACTCGGCATTCCACAAGAAGAAGCCGATGATTCCGCAAAAATCCTCGCAGCGGCCGACGCCCGAGGCATTAAAAGTCATGGGGTGCAACGTATGAAGCGCTATGCGGACGGCATTAAAGCCAATCTTATAAAAGGAAATATACAGCCAACCGTGTTGCGCAAAACGCCGGTTTCGCTCACGCTGGACGCCGAAGGAGGCATGGGGCTTTCTTTAAGCGTCAAAGCCATGAAACAGGTTGTCGCAATGGCGAAAGATCACGGGATCGGCGTGTGCAGCATCCGCAATTCAAACCATTTCGGCATCGCCGGCTATTATACGGAACTGGCGGCAAAGGAAGACATGATAGGCGTCGCCTTGACCAATACAGCCGCACTCGGGGTGCCGACGTTTGCGAAGAAAGCCATGTTCGGCACCAACCCGATAGCGTTCGCCGCGCCCGGACACAACGGCAGGCGTTTCAGCCTTGACATGGCGACGACGGCGACGACCCGCGGGGTCATTGAGATGTACGAAAAGACGGGGCGGAAGATACCGCCGGGACTGGCGGTTGACATACATGGGCTTCCCGCCGAAGATCCGGTAACGCTACTTGACGACATGCTTTATCAGCGGGGAGGCGGACTGTTGCCACTGGGCGCGGAGCAAAACCTTTCCCGCGGCTACAAGGGCTACGGATTGGCCGTGATGGTTGACATTTTAACCGCGCTCTGCTCCGGCGGCGCGTTCGGCGAAGCGGTTCACGATTCGGCGATTACATCGGCGCGGGTCTGCCACTTCTTTATGGCGATGCGCATTGACATATTCCGTGATCCAGAGGATTTCAAGACTGACATGGATGACATGCTCGCCGCCCTCGCGTCCCTGCCTCCGGCGGAAGGCGCGCAGCGGGTGTACTATGCGGGCTTGCGGGAACAGGAAGCCGAGAAGTCAAGCGATGAAAACGGGGTGCCTTTGCCGGAAACTACGTGGGAAGCCCTGAAAGCCATTGCGGAAGAATTGGGGTTGCGAGTGTAGCTTCATCAGAAAAGGCTGATGTCGCGGCGACCGCTGTTGCCAGCGGCATTCGCTGTTTCACAATCCGGCGTTTTGAAGCGGACTTTAATAGCGGACTTCTAATAACTGTCTTCCACTTTTTCTATGCTTTCCATGCTGTCTTGAAAGAGCACCAGCATCTGCTCTATATCCGTCTTGGAAATGTTTGATTGCTCTATCGTCTTATTCAGGGTCTCCGCTATCCTTCCGTATTCCTGAAAAGTCGCGTCTATAGACGCAATATCGGCATTGACGGCGCTCAACGCCGTATTCTCCCGCTCGCTCAACGCCACTATCTTTTGCACCAGCGCTTTTCCTTCCTTAACCTCGTCTTTCATGGCGTCCATTTTCCCGGAGAGACTGTCAATGTGTACAATAAGCCGCTTGATGTTTTCGGAGATGGTTCCGATGGCGTCTTTGGTAGTCGCCGCATGTTTGCGAATCTCCTGGGCTACCACGGCAAAACCCTTGCCTGCGGCTCCCGCCCGCGCCGCTTCAATGGATGCGTTGAGCGCGAGGATATTGGTCAGTTCCGCGATATTGTGGATGGCGGACAGGTTGTCTCCGGTAACCTTCGCAATGCCGTTCAGCGCGTCGGCAAGCTGAAAGGAATCATCAAAGGTCTTGTCAATAATCGCAAAGTTATGATCAACATTTTCTATATAACGCTGGTTGTCCTTGGCCACACTCGTCAAGACTTCGGAGTTCTTCTGAAACGAATCATTGGCGTTTCTCATAACATCAGAGACGCGGATAAAGGTATCATGCAGATAGATGATAGTAGCGTTCAGCATGTGGCTTCGAGAGATAATTTCAAACACCATTATCTTAAACTTGCTGTTTATATAATGAACCAGCCGTTTCATCTTATGGCTGAACAGGTCTCGCTTTGAAGCGGGTTTTTGTTGCGACGTGGCGGGCGCTGTATTCATGATTAGCCTCCGAAAAAGACCGCGGTAAGGGTCTGGTTATGGTGGGTGAAGTATTCTTCCCCATAGGTGTTAAACCCAGCAAAGGAGATGCTCTCGAACACCCGATTGAATTCATCTATCTTGCCAAGCTCCTGCATTTCAACATACCGAAAGGCGCAGTTAAACAGAATCGCCCCCTGTACATTCGGGAGATAAAGCCGCACATCTTCCAGAGACTTACGGGCGTTGGCGATGAGGTCTCCCCGCCGCAAGAGGTGAACTCTTGTCGATTCATCCAAGGTACAGAAAAACGTCAAGCCCTTCCCATCAATAACCTCGCCCGGACTGCGTATATAAACCGTATCTCCCATCACAATACCCAGGGGGTTCTTGCTGAAATGGGCTGGTGTGAGTTTATCCACCCCTGAAACGCCGGTAGCCCGTGCGTAATATTCCGCGGCGTTTTGCCCTTCTATTTCCCATACGATCCGTTTAAGCGTCTCCGCTTTTGTAATGACAAAGGAGGTATTGGTTGGGGTGCAATGGACATAGTGATTACAGTAGAAAGGTATCTTCATCTTCATAATCATGACCACAACCCCATCACTGGAACATTTTTCATCCGCGCTCACCAGCGTTTTGGCAAACGCAAACTCGTCCGCGGCCGCGCCGCCTACCAAGTTCGGATTAAAGCCCTTTTCATACGTAAAGCGTTTGATGATCTCCTCCCCACGGCACAGCCCGTCAAAAAGCACAATGCCCAAATAGCTATTCGGGTGTATGTTCCGGTAGCCCATTTTCCGCTTCAACTCTTCAATCGTTTTTTGGGCGGCAAGCGTGGGGTCTCTCTTCACCCCTTCTTGCAAGGCGACAAAGGTTTCCGCCACTTCGTCGGAAGACAGGGACATGGCTATGACGCCTTTCTCGACGGCGCAGGCCGTAGACCACCCGCCTATCATTGAAGCGCCTATGCAAGCGGCTTGAGGAAACGCCCGTTTGAACGCCTTGTGGACTTCAAACCGCTCAAATTCAA